>DYCW01000046.1 GCA_019417865.1 Ruminococcus sp.
GGCGGGAACCGACTGCAAGTGATGGAGTAACATACAGCGTTGCACGCCGCAGGCGGCGGCGGTCAGATCGTTTTCCCTAAACGAAAAGGATTTCCGTGGTTTTGATTTGGGGTGCAAAAAGCACTCCCCATGTGAAAAACTTTTTGTTGCATTTGTCCCAATTCATAATAATTTTTTTATGAATCCGACTGCAAAAACTTATAAATTGTCGCTTTATCGGCAGAATTGATAAGAAATTATTTATCAATTCTCCTCTTATTATATATTGGACAGTTTCAATTGTCAATGCTATAATAAAAACTGTCAAAAAAACAATCACCAGACAAGCGGCAAATGCATGGGACACATTTGTCGCAGAAGGAGGGGTACATTATGGTACAGAAAATGGATATGATCACGGCTTACCGGACATGGAATCGGGTGGCAGAGACTGCCGGTATTGTTTTGTTTGGTTCCACTTCTGCTGCTCGGTTACCATTGAATGAGCTGATACAGGATTACAGTGTAGACTGTACTGTATACAACCGCAGTGTGGAGGGATTGCAGATTACAGATGCAGAGGCTTATATTCAGCCTTGCATTGTACCGCTGATGCCGAAGACGATTTTACTCCATTTTGGAGAAGAAGAGCTGAAAGAAGGGAAGCATTCTGTGGATGAAATTATAGAGTCCTATCAATGGTTGCTCTATCAGCTGCACACAGCTGTGCCAGAAAGTCGTTTGATTCTGATTTCTGTCAACAGACAGTTTCCAAATGCGGATGCTTACAACCATGCTTTGCGTGCACTTGCCAGAGAATATGGCTGTCAGTATGCAGAGGCACCAAACGGCAAAGTGGATATGGAATATGAACTGCGGTTCTTTCAGACGCTGCGTACTTTTTTTTATGATCGTACCATGAGTTTAGCCGATGCCCTGCGGTATTGTGCAGGTTGATGTGTTTTTCTGGGCATGAATCCGAAAAAATAATAAGGTTTTCGTTATGCATTTCTGTAAATGCAATATGGGACAGAATCGTTTCGTTTGCTATATTGATAATAGAACGAATGAAACAGCGATACAATGAGAAATTGAAAAAACTGTGGAGGGTATCAAACCATGAGTGAAGTATTAGAGACTGTGATGCTGATTTGTTTTGGGTGCAGCTGGCCGATGAACCTGATTAAGAACTACAAATGCAGAACCGCCAAGGGTATGAGTCTGCCGTTTATTCTGCTGCTGCTGCTTGGTTATCTTGCCGGAATTGCTGCAAAGATCATCACGGTAGGGCATATCAACTTTGTTTTGATTGTATATTTTATCAATCTTGCAATGATTACCACCAACCTGTTGGTTTACTTCCGGAATACCATGCTGGACAGACAGGCAGAAGGCGGGCATGTCACCTTTTCTAAGAAGAAAGTACAGGGTGTCAAGGCAGCCCATCATGCATAAGGAATGATAAAATAGGTGGAAAACAGAACAGTTATCGTAATTTTTCATGTTACGATAACTGTTTTTTTGTTTTTATGAAAATGCACAGGGGAGTGTCT
>DYCW01000047.1 GCA_019417865.1 Ruminococcus sp.
AACGGACGAACCTCTTGACACGCCCTGAAAGGAATGCTATAATAGATTTAGCAAATCCTTTCGAGGCTTTTTGTGGAATAACGGTAACGTTTAACTTTCTCAGGGTCGGACGTTATCGTTATTTTTTGTCTAATTCTGCTTTTACCAAATCAATACCTTTATGGATTACATCAGATTTTGTTGTATTTAATTTCTCAGCACAATATTGAAGTTTTTCAGCAGTTTCCGAAGTAAGACGAATTTCAAAACGCATATTTTTGGATTTATCAGATTTAGGTCTGGACATTTTTCCACCTCTTTTCTTGTCCGTACAGTTATTATATCATGTACGGACAAGAATGTCAACTCTATCTCAAAATAAAGTTGCACAAAAATGATACTGCTATTTTGTTGAATCTGCTTATAAGGACGTTTTTTGTCATTTTGAGCAGAATACTTGACACGCCACAAAAGGAATGCTATAATAGATTTAGCAAAACCTTTCGGGGCTTTGGTGGATAACGGTAAGCTTGACTTTGGTAGTGGGAAGCTTATCGTTATTTTTTTATGTCGCTTTCCAACTTTTGAATACCTCTACGCACTGCTTCCATCTGTGAGACTGATTCTTGTTTGCAATATTCATCAAGAATAGCCTTGTTTTTTTCATCAATGCGTACCGTTATTTTATACGGTTTTGGGTTATCTGTCGGTCTGCCTGTCCGTGGACTCATTTCATCACCTCACTATTGACTGTCAAAAGTCAATCCCATCTCAAAATAAAGTTGCACAAAAAATGATACTGCTATTTTGTTGAATCTGCTTATAAGGACGTTTTTGTCATATTTTCAAATCTGTTTTTATTCATTTTGAGCAGGATACTTGACACGCCCTGAAAGGAATGCTATAATAGATTTAGCAAAACCTTTCGGGGCTTTGGTGGATAACGTCTTTCGGTACGCTTTCAACTGTAGCCGATTGACGTTATTTTTTTATGTCAGACTTTAGCTTTTCAATCCCTCTACGAATTGCTTCTGCCTTGTCAACCTGCTCTTGCTTGCAATATATATTTAAAATTTCAAAATAATTATCATCAAGTCGTATAGTGATTCGGTTGCTTTTGGGATTGTCACTTTTTGGTCTGCCGGTTCGTGGACTCATTTCATCACCTCTACTTTTTGTCTGCCACTAAGTATATTATAATTTATGTCAGCCAAAAAGTCAACCCCCCTCTCAAAATAAAGTTGCACAAAAATAATACTGTTATTTTATTGAATCTGTCTATAAGGAGTATTTTTTTGCCATACCTTCGAAAACCATCTCAATTGTTTCAGGATAAAGGACGTAAAATTGTGGCATTGACAGTCTGCAATGGGATATGCTATCATAAATATAACGCACAAGTGTAACAGGAGGAACAGGAACATGCATAAAACAGAAAAAACAGTGAAGGACTCCTATACGGAACAGGTACAGATTCTGACACAGGCCAATATCAATGGGTATAATCGCTTGTTCGGCGGACAGCTGATGGAGTGGATTGACGTTGTTGCTGCGGTGGTGGCACGTCGTCATGCCGGACACAATGTTACCACTGCAGTGGTGGATACGCTCACATTTCAGGCACCAGCACATCCCAATGACACCCTGCTGCTCTGCGGCAATCTCACCCATGTAGGACGCTCCTCTATGGAGGTGTGTGTGCGAACCTATGTGGAGAATCTGGACGGTTCCCGACTGCTAATCAACACCGCCTACCTGGTTATGGTGGCACTGGATGAACAGGAGCGTCCAGTTGCTGTGCCAAGGCTGCGTCTGGAAACAGAGGAGGAACGGGCAGCCTGGCAGGCGGCGGAAACCCGTTTCCAGCTGCGGAAACAGCGGATGGGACAGGAGAAAAAGCATGTCTGATCACAATCATCTGCGGCTGGTTTTACAGCGAATCCCAGCGGAATCCAATGCTTCGGAACAGCATCGTCTTGCCCATCAGCTTTTGGAACAAGTGTTGGAGCAACAGGGTATTTTTCCGCCTTATTCTCTGCAAAAGGGCGAGCATGGTAAACCATTTCTTGCACAATATCCGGCTGTTCACATCAATCTCAGTCATTGCAACAAAGCCGTTTTATGCGGTGTAGGTGGTGTGCCGTTAGGGGTAGATGTGGAAGGACAACGTCCGTTTCGGGAACGTGTGATGCAGCGTGTGCTTACGGCGGAGGAACAACAGGCTGTTTTACAGGCGGAACAGCCAGCATGGCAATTCCTGCGTTTTTGGACGCTGAAGGAGAGTTTTGTAAAAGCACTTGGTATTGGAATCTCTTATCCCATGCGGCAGATTTCCTTTTCGCAGTTACAGCCGGTTCAGCAGGAGGCGGTGGTTTGCGAAGTGCAGGAGAAACAGGGTGTAGTTTGTGTGCCGATGGCAGAATATGCAGCGACAGGCGAGGGAACCGCATATCGTTTCTTTCAATGTGTCATTGCAGAAGAACTGGTGGTTTCTGCGTGTGTGCAGAAAGAGTAGAAAAAATAACGTAAGTTGGATGGACGGTTTTACCCAAGGCAAGAGCAGGGGCGGAACCTCCTTTTGCCGATGGAGATTAGATCGCTATCTGTCATAGAAAATACAAAAATGGTTTAAATTCTACGCCATAGGCGACTGCGGTCAAGCTGGCTCAGCTTGGCGAGGGGGATTGCAAGGGGGCAAGCTGCCACCCTTGCAAAGCAAACGAGTTGGAATCGGTCAATGGATGAGAAACAAGATACCGCTGTCCGCCATCTAAAAAAACAAAACGGTACGAAATGCA
>DYCW01000048.1 GCA_019417865.1 Ruminococcus sp.
GCCACATATGGAATTTCTCCCATCTCCTTGACCGCATCCATCATCCGCCGACGAATCCGCATCGGATGAAAAATCAACATGACCAGCAAAACCACGCACAGAATCAGCAGAAAATAGACCAGCATATTACTGGGGTCTTTGAATGCTGTAACAATGAAATCCACGCTCAGCAACACCAGTACAGCCTCTAAAATCCAACTCTTCCACATCAGAAACCGCCGCTGATACAGCCGATATGCCGCATCATACAACTCCGTCGGTATGATGTATGGCGGTGTCTGCGGGACAAAAAAGGCCTTTTGTGCCATCGTCAACCGTCCTCCTTGCTTTAAATATCCAGATTCTGCACATATCGTGCATTCGTTTCAATAAACTGCTTTCTCGGTGTGACCTGATCGCCCATCAGAATCGTAAAGATTTCATCTGCCTGCTCCGCATCCTCCAGCGAAACCTGCAACATGCTTCTTGTCTCTGGGTTCATGGTGGTCTCCCAGAGCTGCTCTGAACTCATTTCACCCAGACCTTTATACCGCTGCACATTGATTTTTGCATTGCTGTCACCCTGTGAAAACTCTGCAATATACCGATCTCGTTCGGCTTCATCAAACGCATATTTGAACTTCTTTCCCTTGGAAACCTTAAACAACGGCGGTTGGGCAATGTAAATATTTCCATTTGTAATGAGAGGCCGCATAAACCGGAAGAAGAAGGTGAGCAGCAGGGTGCGGATGTGCGAACCGTCGACATCGGCATCCGCCATGATAATGACTTTGCCATACCGCAGCTTGGAGAGATCGAAATCCTCCCCGATGGAAGTCCCCAAAGCCGTTACCACCGGCATCAGCTTTTCATTGCCATAAACCTTATCAATCCTTGCCTTTTCCACGTTGAGCATTTTTCCCCAAAGCGGCAGGATCGCCTGATACCGTCGGTCTCTTCCCTCTTTGGCGGAACCGCCCGCAGAATCTCCCTCGACAATATAGATTTCGGTGCCTTCTACGCCCCGTTCGGAACAGTCTGCCAGTTTTCCCGGCAGGGAAACGCTGTTCATCGCCGTTTTTCTTCGGGTCAAGTCTCTTGCCTTTTTGGCAGCTTCTCTTGCCTTCTGTGCGGAAAGGCTCTTGTCAAAAATGGCTCTTGCCACAGCTGGATTTTCCTCTAAGAAATTCATCAGCTTTTCGTTCACCAGTTTTTCAATAAACGGCTTCACAGACGGGTTGCCCAGTCTGCCCTTGGTCTGCCCCTCAAATTCGCACTCTGTCAGCTTGACAGAAATAATTGCTGTCAGACCTTCTCTGACATCGTCCCCCAGCAGCCGAACATTTTCCTTTAGCAAGTTAAACTTCTTGCCGTACTCGTTGATGACCTTTGTCAGGGCATTTTTGAAACCAATCTCATGGGTACCACCGTCTGTCGTGTGGATGTTGTTGGCAAAGGAGAGCACCAGTTCATTATAGCTTTCATTGTACTGCATCGCAATTTCTGCCATGGAATCGCCCTCTGTACCGCTGATATAAATCACGTCACCGGACAGCGAGGTAAATCCACGGCTCTTATGGATGTGTTCCACAAACTGCCGGATACCACCCGCATAGTGCAGGATTTCCTCCCGTGGCTCTTCTGCATTCCGCAGGTCACGGAACACAATCCGAATCCCGGCATTCAGAAACGCCTGTTCTCTCAGCCGCTTGAGCAACACATCATAGTCATAAACCGTGCTTTCAAAAATCTCATCATCTGCCTTAAAACGGACTTCTGTACCGGTTTCTGTGGTATGACCAATTTGCTCCAGTGGTTTGCTGTAGTTGCCCCGCTCGAAACGCTGGAAGTAAACATGTTCGCCATTCCGAACGGTCAGTTCCAGCCATGCGGAAAGGGCATTGACAACCGAAGCCCCCACACCGTGCAGACCGCCGGAGACTTTATAACCGCCGCCACCGAATTTCCCGCCTGCGTGCAGGATGGTATATACAACGGTTGCCGCAGAAATGCCCTCCTTCGGATGAATGCCGACTGGAATACCCCGTCCATTATCGGCAACCCGTACCACCTCACCCGGCAGCAGTTCCACCACAATCTCGGTACAAAATCCGGCAAGTGCCTCATCAATGGCGTTATCTACAATCTCATAGACCAGATGATGCAGACCTTTCGGGCCGGTGGAACCGATATACATACCCGGTCGTTTCCGTACCGCTTCCAGTCCCTCCAGTACTTGAATCTGATTGGCATCATACTGGAGATCGTTTGCTTTCTGTTCTTCTGTCATTGTTTTTTTCCTCCTGTTGCAGGGCAGATGCATTTGTTTGTCCTGCTCGTTTTCACAAGATTTACACAATACTAAACAGCTTTTCCACATCGTTTTCAACAGTCTGTGGAAAACCAAATTGGTTGTTTTACAGCAATTGTAGCTGCCCGTTCTAGCAGCGTACTGCTGTATATTATTAAAAGTGTAATTTTTTCACCAAAAAATTGGTCGGAATTTCGCAGATTTCTGCTGTACTCCGACACAGAAAACAGCCTGATGGCAATTTCTTTTTACACGTGAAAATCCATTTCATGATTCTTTTAGGGAAGCCTTGTCGGAACAGTTCGGCGAATCCGCTTCGCTGTCCGCCCTGTTCCGTATCTTAATTTACAATCTAACTACACGCAATTTCTGTATTCCGTACTGTTTTATTTTTTAGATGGCGAACAGCTTGACCGCAGTTCGCCATGCGGCGGGTCACACTGGTACCGAATAACATATTAAGAACCTTGTTGATCCGACACTCGTCTTCCGTTTTCCAGATACAGCCGCTCTCCCTGCACGGCATCAATCAAAGACTCCGCATGACACGTCGTCAAAAAGACCTGCATATCCTGTATCACCGTATAGACAACCTGCTGCCGTCCGGCATCCAGTTCCCCCATCACATCGTCCAGCAGCAAAATCGGCGAAGCCTGATAGCGTTTCCCGTACAGTGCCGCCTGTGAGAGCCGCAGGGCGAGCGACAGGCTTTTTTTCTGCCCCTGTGACCCAAAAGTACGGGCTGGTTGTTCGTTGAGTTTTAACACCAATTCATCCCGATGTACGCCAACACTCGTAAAACCAAGCTGTAAGTCATTTTCCCGTGCTGCCAGCAGCCGTTTCTGATACTGTTCCTGCATGGCATGGTCGGCATGTTCTGGCAAGTCCGGCGATTCGCTGTACACATTCGCATGGTATCGGATTTGCAGTGCCTCTTTCTGGGCGGCAATTTCCTGATACAGCGGCACACAAACTTCCGCCAACATCCGTACATAGTTTGCCCGCTGGGCAGACAATTCTGCACCGGCAGCTGCAAGCTGCACATCCCAAATATCCAATGCCATTTCCCGCTGTGCCAGTGAAATCGGCTGCCGTAAAACGGCATTGCGATGCGATAAAATCAACTGATACCGCCGTACCAGATCCAGACAATGCGGCTGAAGCTGTGATACCGAAAGATCCAGAAACTGCCGCCGCACATCCGGTGTTCCGCTGACCAATGCAATATCCTCCGGTGTAAAAGCAATACAGTGAAACGCCTGAAACAACTCTCCCATTTTCTGAATCGGGATGCCGTTGCAAGTAAATTTCCGCTCTTTCGAAGAGGGCATATCGCAGGTAAAAACCTGTTCTCTCCTGCCGTCATCAAAGGTGATTTCCACATGCAGCGGCGTACCGTCTGTACTGAGATAATCCCGTTCCCGTGTGCCTCGAAAGCTGCGGCAGCCAGTCATCATCCAGACAGCCTCTAGAAAATTGGTCTTGCCCTGTGCATTTTCGCCGATAATCAAATTATAGTGCGGACAGGGCTGAAACTGCACCTGTTTTAAATTTTTAAATCCGTCTGCGGTGATGGAAGTCAGTCTCATGTGCCGCTGGTCACCTGGACTTCAAAACGGTCTACGGTTACCGTATCGCCGGGATAAATCTTTTTTCCCCGCATGGTACAGACACTGCCGTTGACAGATACCACACCCTGCTGTACGAGTTCTTTTGCAAAGCCGCCGGTATCGCAAAGCCCGGCGAATTTCAGCAGAGCATCCAGTTTAATAAATGGCGTATGGATGGTGACGGTCAGATGTTCTTTTGCCATAGGAAGACCTCCTTCTGATAGTTTGAGATACAAGAATACAAGACAAATCGCCGCAGGCAACTCTTTTTTCTTTTTGCTTCTTTTTCTTTTTTCAGCAAAAAGAAAAAGAAGCGAGGGGTCGTAGGGGGCGAGCAGCCCCCTACAAGGAAACGAATTTAGACACGCAGCCAAACGAGAAATCCGATCCCGTCCATCGCCCCTCTAAAAATATTCCTGTCAAATTTATAGAAAGGCTGCAACGGGGCGATGGACAGTTCCCTAGGCAAAAGCAGGGGCTTGCCCCCTTTTGCCGGCGGAGGTCAGATCGTTTCATTTATTTGGTAGTGTTCAAAAGATGCTTCTTAGGGAAACCTTGTCTGAAT
>DYCW01000049.1 GCA_019417865.1 Ruminococcus sp.
GTACAAATACATCCAATCATCATTCCGCCTAAAATATCCGTTGGATAATGCACTCCAAGATACATCCGTGACCAGACAATACACAATGCAATTCCCATGCAGGGAATTCCAATCCAAACCGGCAGATGCAGCAGCAAAAGCAAACCGGCGGAGACGGAACTGGTAGTATGTCCGGACGGAAATGACCAGTCCCGCTGCAATGGCAGAAGTGCTTCTAATTGTGGGATCGTCTCATAAGGACGCTTCCGTTTTACTGTATTTTTTAACAGCAGATTTGTTATAAAAACGCCAAATAACTGTGCCATTAGAATGGTCGCAGCCAGCAGACGTTCAGATCGAAATGTTAGAAGCAATATGGAAATTAGTAACCAGATCATCCCGCCATTTCCGAGAAATGTAACTCGCCGCATCCACTTTGTAATGCCTTCTGTACGCAAACGTGCTTGGATCCATAGCAAAAATTGCGATTCCCATTGCATATAGAATGCTGTCATATTGATACACCTGTCCTTTCCCTTTCCCATTCTTCCTGCTACAATTCCCTTTTTATCATAACATAAAATTGATGAAAGTACAAGAAAAGAATACGGAAAGTTTGGTGAAAAGTGTTGTATCCATTTTGTTAAATAGATACGACACCCATCCTTTGATAAAACGCCCTGAAAGTGCAGATTTTCTCTCTAGTTTGTGATATTCATCCATAATGTGTCCGTATTTTTTGTTTATTTTATACGAAAAATAAAAAAGTCTCTTGACAAACAATCTGGTGTATGCTAACATATACGTGTTGCATCACACGTGCAACACGTAAAACGCATGAAGAAAAGAGGTGATACTGTGTTTCAGATTGATTCCATGTCCCGAAAACCGGTTTACGAACAGATCATTGAACAAGTAGAAACGTTCTTACTAAATGATGTGCTGCGTGCCGGCGATCAAATTCCATCTGTACGAAACGTTACCATGCAGCACGCCATCAATCCAAGAACGGTACTGAAGGCTTACAACGATTTGGATAAAAGAGGCTTGATCCGTTCCGTACCAGGAAAAGGATACTTTGTTTGCAAGGAGGCGAAACAGATTTTGAATCAGCGGCATATGGAACGATTACAGGAGTTAAAGGAAATGCTTAAGGAAATGGCGTTGGCAGGCGTACCGCTGGAACTGGTACAATCTTGTGTGCAGGAAGCATATACACCAAAAAAGGAGGAAAAATCATGATTCTTGCCAATAATCTAACAAAACGATTTGATGACTTTACCGCTTTACGTTCTATGAACTGTGCAATCGAAGAAGGCTGTATTTATGGCATGGTCGGCTCCAATGGTGCTGGAAAATCCACCTTTCTGCGTTTGCTGACCGGTGTCTATCAGCCAGATGAAGGCAGCGTTTCTATTGATGGGAAGCCAGTCTGGGAGAATCCAGAAGTCAAGCAGCGAATTGCCTATGTGCCGGATGAATTGTACTTTTTAGGCGGTGCATCCATGAACCGCATGGCAAAACTCTATGCTGCCTGCTATCCGAAATTTGACCAGAAGTATTACGAGCTGCGGACAAAGCAATTTGAACTGAATCCCAAAAAGCCACTGAATACCTTTTCCAAAGGAATGCGGCGGCAGGCTGCCACGATTCTGGCACTTTCCACTCGTCCGGATTATATCTTCTTCGATGAAACGTTTGACGGATTAGATCCTGTCATGCGAAATCTGGTCAAAAAACTCATCTGTGATGATGTGCTGGAACGGAACGCCACAGCCGTCATTACATCTCACTCTCTCCGAGAATTGGAGGATACCTGCGATCAGCTCGCTCTGCTGCACAAGGGCGGTCTGGTATTGGAAAGCGATGTGCAGAATCTCAAAACCGAACAATTCAAAATTCAGATTGCATTTTCTGACGATTACAATGAAAGCCGATTCGCTTCGATTCCGGATATCAAAATCCGGCATTTCTCCAAGCAAGGTACTGTTGCCAATATGATCGTGAACGGCAACCGTGACAAGATTGTACTTGCACTGCAAGCGATGCATCCAACCATTCTGGATGTCTTGCCACTTTCGCTGGAGGAAGTCTTTACTTACGAAATGGAAGCGTTGGGTTACGCTTTCGACATTGAATAAGGGGGATACAGAAAAATGAGAGAAATAAATAAAAAACCATTTTCTGTGGGGCTTTATATAGAAGGCTTACGGCAGCTTCGTATCGTCGGGATTTTAGGCGTCATTCTACTGTTTGGTTCATCTCTTGTTCTAAACGTTTCAAATGCTTTAAACTACCGAAGTCAAGCCACTTTATATCCAGATGAATCAATCGTACTCTCTCCAGCTGATGGTATTGATGCGATGCCATTTTTACTATTTGTGTTTTGTGCATTTGCACCAATTATGACATGGATGCTGTTCCGTTTTATGAACAAGCGAAACAGCAGCGACTTTATGTTCGCCATTCCCAGCACACGTCTTTCCATCTATTGTAGCTATCTTGGTGCAATCATGACATGGATTGCTGCAATGATACTTGCCGGACTGATCGGTGTTCTCCTTCCAGCAGCTATTTTCTCCAATTATCTCAATATCATGTATGACACTATATTTCAATTTGCACTCAGTACATTTCTTTGCAGCTTACAAGTAATTTCCGCAGTATTAATTGCCATGTCTATCACGGGTACGTTTTTCTCCAATGTTATTCTTAGCATAATGCTGCTGTTTGGACCAAGACTGTTAATTTTTATGCTGCTTGGCGTACAGGAAAGTATTCCACTCCTTTGCAACAATTCCGACAGTTTGCTCCTGCTAAAAAACTCCATCAACCCCATTACTGGTTTTGTATTTGGTTGTGTTTTTGGAGTACTAGAAGGTTGTTCTGTTAATTCGTTGTTCTATACCGCAGCTCCCATGATTTACAGTGCAGTGCTGAGTGTCATTTATCTATTGTTCGCTGCTTTTTTCTTCCAGAGACGAAAAAGTGAAACAGCTGGAAAAAGTGCACCCAATCCAATTTTGCAAGCCATCTACCGCATTGCAATTACTATGCTGTATTGTGTGGCAGTCGCTGTGATTATTTTGTCTGAATGCGATGAAATAACGGACGAGATGATATTCGGCATCATTGTTGCCTATCTGGTTGCAGTCGCATTGTATTTCCTGTTTGAACTGGTCATGACAAAAAGTCTGCGGAAAATGTGGAAGGCAGCACCCGGTCTGCTGATTGTATTGGTATTGAATGGCGTTACCATTTTTGGTATGCGTGCTGCCATCCAAAATACATATCAGTTCCAACCAACAGCAGAGCAAGTCGAATCTATTTCTTTTGTACAAC
>DYCW01000005.1 GCA_019417865.1 Ruminococcus sp.
CGTCGATTTCAACAATTTTATAGCACTAAAATTGTGGTAAAGCAACAAAAAATATGTTTTAATTTGTGCCCCGTTTCAATTCGTGCCCCTGCGTGAGGGCATTTTTATTATCAAAAAGGTGTGATTTCAAATCACACCTTTTTGACTGTTAATAAATTCTTGAAGCTGTCGGAACACCTGACGTTCCAATGGATGTGATAGGAACATATTACGTTTATACAATACTTCCATGCGGGCCGCTCTAATCTGAGCAGCTTGCATAGAGACATTACAAAGTTTTGCAATATCTTCTGCCGTATGAATTCCTAAAGCCCATAAAACACAGGCAGGCATCAAGCAACCCACGGCAAAACGGTCGGCTGCCTGCTCCTCTTCGGTGCGGCTGCTATCCCGAAAGCGTGGGTTGCTGCCAACATGACCTAATAAATAATGTCCCAGTTCGTGCATAACTGTAAACCGCTGTCGCTGTGCGGACTGGTTCTTATTTAATAAGATGATACCGTCACTGGTCACTTTCCCTGCCTGTTCGATGTTGTCATATACGCATTGCAGCTGATACTGTGCGGCAATTTGTACCGGCTTCAGCGGCAGTTCTGTCACATGACAATCAATCAAACATTTCCAGCTTGCATTTCTGATATGCTGATATAATCCATAATTCAACATAAATCGCCCTTACATATTGTAACACGGGGCGATTTCTTTATGCATTACAAATCATCCGGCACACGTGGCAGGTTCGCAATTCGTTCCCGCTCTTCCTGTGTCATTTCTTCGGTATGCGGTGGATCTCCGCCACGGGCTGCAACTTGTATGGTGTATGTATACTTTTTTGATTCTGTTCCGTTTTTAATAGCATCTGCTACATTTTGCACCATTTTTACCAGGTCTGTCCTACTTTTTGTGTCCATTGCAAGATACGCTGTCACAATTGCTTTTTCGTACAGATTTAGGTTTAATCCCCTAGACAGCATTTCAATCGGGTCATCCGGCTGTGGCTCTCTTCCAAGCAGGTAGTCTGTGGTCACGCCAAGAATATCAGCCATTTTAGAAAGAGTATCATATGACGGTTCACGTGAACTATATTCGTATTTTTGATATGTGTTAAAACTTATCCCAAGAGCATCAGCCATTGCTTGCATTGACATTCCACGTGCTGCACGAGCTTCTTTTAACTTATCGCTTTTCATTTGATCACCTCCTTTTTATTATTATACGTCTTTTTTGTACGCATGTCAACCATTATTTTATATGTATCAGCTGATATGTACGAAATGTACAAATGAAATGCACCTAATTTGTGCAAGCATACAAAAGTACAAAATAGGTGTATTTTTCTATTGACATTCGTCTTTTTAAGGCGTATAATATAACCACAAGGTCGGACAAAAGAGACGAACTTGAATAAACAGAAAGGAAGTTGAATCATGAATGACTTACAACCGATTGAAAACAACAATCAGAGAGTACTGACTACCGCTCAGATTGCGGAGCGGTACGAAACGGATGCAAAAAGAATTTCGGAAAATTTCAAGACAAACAGCAATCGATACACAGAAGGCAAACACTACTACTGCCTGACCGGAGATGCACTGAGAAAGTTCAAGGAGAACTATTCCGGAAATTCCGGATTAGTTGATAAGCGTGCTCCTGTTCTTTACCTCTGGACAGAAAAAGGAGCACTGCTCCATGCAAAGAGCCTGAATACGGATAAGGCATGGCAGGCTTATGAGGTGCTGGTTGATACTTATTTTGAAGTGCATCAGCAGAAGCAACTACCACAGAACGTTACATCGACCCCAGACAAAGCAAAAGCACTGGAAGTCAAGGAAATGAACGCCCGTGTACGGATGTCCAATCAGTTCTTGAAACTTGCCAATGCTGAAACATCTATGTCAAAGGATTATAAAAGCATTTTGATTGCAAAAGCCGCTGAGGTGCTTGCTGGTGAGGAAATCCTGCCACTTCCGAAATCAGAACAGAAAATGTATACTGCTGAGGAAGTTGGAAAGATGGTCGGCGTTTCTAAGCAAAAAATCGGACGACTTGCCAATCAGAACAACATGAAAACAGAAGAATACGGAGAATTTTATAAGGACAAGTCGCCGTATTCTTCTAAAGAAGTGGATGCATTTCGTTATAACGACAAAGCGGTTGAACGGTTCAGAGA
>DYCW01000050.1 GCA_019417865.1 Ruminococcus sp.
TGGCAGCTTGCCCCCCTTGCATCCCCCTCGCCAAGCTGAGCCAGCTTGACCGCAGCCGCCTGTGGCGTGTAAATTTGTATACCATATTTTACAATTTACACTTGTCTCTCGCTTCCGCTCCGCAATGTCATCACCGCCACCTCCGACGGATTGCCAATCCGCAGTTTCCCAATTCCGCAATTCACATACAAATATCGCCCGTCTTTTTCATATAATCCCTTACTATACCTTGGAAAAAACCGCCGTTCCGGCGACAGCAACCCCCCCACAATCGGCAACCGTACAATCCCACCGTGCACATGACCGCTCAGCGTCAGATCTGCCCCCCACGCAAAATAACTCTCTGCTGGAAACGGGCTGTGTGCCAGCAAAATCGTACAACCCTTCCTTGTCCCAATGTCTTCCGTCAAGTCTGCTGCTGTATAGTGCTCTAAATCCCGATACTGAAACGCCTCGTTGTGGTAAATCCCAATCCTCAGGGATGCCCCTGCCAGATTGCAAACCGCCCCATTCCGTTGCAAAGCAATCATCTCATTTTCCAGAAGCAGACAGCCAGCTTCTGCAATCATATCCCGATAATCCGCCATTTGCTGTGGCTGCATATCCCATTCATGGTTTCCAAGAGAGAGGTAAACGGGTGCCATTTGCCGCAGAGCAGTTAGAAGTGCTTTTCGCTCTGTAAAATCTGTCACATGACGGGAAACCAAATCTCCCGTAATCACAATGATGTCCGGGTTGCACTGCTCCACCGCCTGTAAAAGACGCTGTTCTCCATGTGGATAAACCCGTTTATGCAAATCCGAAAGCTGTACCACCCGAAAACCGTCAAAGGCATCTGGCAGGGAAGAGAGCAGCAGCGTCTGCCGACGAATGACAAGCCGTTTTTGTTCTAACAGAATGGCAGAAATCCCTATGACTATCAGTACCAATAAAACAAAAATATATTTCATAAAATATCCCTCTATTTCCATCCGAATGCAGCGACAGAAAAACTGTCTGATTTACAGTCATACATAACACAAAAAGAGCAGAACGAAAACCGTCCTGCTCTTCCTCATCATTTGATTCCGTTTATTCAATTTTTCCATAAAGCCCAATCTGTAGATCATCCTCAGGCTTCGGCTTCCGGTAATCTTTTTCAAAACTCGTGCTCATGATATCATCGAAATTGGTCTGCTTGAGCGGAATCTCTTCCGCACTGCGACGCTGTCCGCCGTTCCTTTTCCGATTGCCATTGCCGTTCCGGTATCCGCCCTTGCGGTCATTGCGACTGTCACCACGGTTCTTGTTTCTCGGACGACGTGTTTGCAGCGGTTCGCCATTTTCATCCAGCGGCAGGATAATGACCTTTCTGTAAGGATCTTCTCCCACGCTCTTGGAACTCACACCTTCTATTTCTGCAACCTTGGCATGAATAATCCGGCGTTCATAGGGATTCATCGGCTCTAATGTGGTGGCACGCTTGTTGCGGATGACATTCTTTGACAATCGTTCTGCAAGCCGTTCCAGCGTCTGCCGCCGCTTTTCCCGATAACCATTGCTGTCCAGAATGATCCGGCAGTATTCCTCTTCGCCTTTATTGGCAATGATAGAGGATAGATACTGCATTGCGTCCAGTGTTTCGCCCCGTCTGCCAATAATGGTACCGCCCCGACTTGGACTTTCCAGCTCCAGCAGGACACCATTTTCCTGCGGAACAGGTGTTACCGTTACCGCAACTCCTAGCTTCTCATAAACAGCTGTGACATAGTTTTTGACCCGTTCCACTGCTGCCTGCTGTTCTTCCGTCAGGCTGTCCAACGACGGTACTGGTGCAGCTTCTGCGGCTGGTACTTCTTCCGGAATGGATTCTGTTGTTACCGAAACTGTTTCTTCCGCCACAGGTGCAGCCGTTGCCGGCTCTTCTGGCACGGGTTCTGTCACCGTTACAACTTCCTCTACAACTGGTTTTGCTGCCTCCGGTACTTCTTTTGTCACCGGTTCCACCACAGGGGTCGGCTCTGCAGCTGGTGCAGATACTTCCTCTGCCGGTTCATAAATGGCTTCAATCTTCACACTTGCACCAATTCCCAGCATACCTTTTTTCTGTTCGAGAATCCGGAAAACAATCTGCGACTCGGAAACACCGAAAGCCTGCTCAGCCTGCCGCTTTGCATCTTCCAGCTTTTTCGCAGTAAAAATCTGTTTCATGCGTTCACGCATCCCTTTCTCTCACGGGCAGACCACAGCCGTCTGCAACCGCTTCCGTAAAATCAAATCAATCCTCCGGCGGATTTTCGTCATAGGATTCGCCATATTTCTCTGCCATCCGCTTTCTGGCATCCTGTATTTTCTGCTTATTATAAGCGGACAGTTCCCGATTGGACATGTTCTTTGTCTTTTCTGTTTCCTGTACTCTGGCGGCACCGGCATTCTGGCTCATCACCCGTTCAGTAAAGGACTGCTTTCCGGCAGCATATTTGGCTTCCATCTTCTTATTTTCCTTCTCAATGATCTTTGCCCCTCGTTCCGGTGTGAAATACAAATTCAGACCGATCGTTTGCAGCAATGAGAAGAAGGACGAACAAGCCCAGTAGAAACCAACACCGGCAGATACCTGAAAGGCAAACCACACAGAGAACAGCGGCATCACATACAGCATGACGTTCATACATCCCATGTTCTGCTGCTGTGCAGTGCCACGCTTTTTCTGCACCATCTGCATGTAGATGGTCATAATCAGCTGCAAGACACCAGAGAGCAGCGGAATACAGAACAGAATCACCGCAGAGGCATCCCATACTTCCGGCTTCCAGGTTGGAGTGGCACCTAAATTGACGCCAAAGACCGTAAAGTGATCCAAAAAGTCCGATACTTTGGAAACATCAAAGCCATCTACACCGGAAAAGGCGGAGGGGTTGTCCTGAAACGCCTGTAAAACGCCCAGTTCCTCCCGCAAGCCAGTATATTGCTTGGCAACACTTTCTCCCAATATGCCACTGGCAATACCCACAACTTTTTCCACAAGGCTGTTGTCATAGCCCAGAATATGCGACAGCGGCTTGTACACAACATCCAGCACGCCGAAAAGCAGAAAGAACTGCAAAAACATCGGCAGACAGGACGACATCGGATTCACATGTTCCTCCTGATACAGCTGCATCTGTGCCTGCTGCAACTCCTGCGGCTTATCCTTATACTTTGCCTGTAGCTTTTTCAACTTTGGCTGCAAGAGCTGCATCCGAAGCGTGTTTTTCTGCTGCTTATAAGAGATCGGAAACAGCAGTAGCTTAGTAATAATCGTGAACAGCACGATTGCGACACCGTAGTTATTGACCAGTTGATAAATCAGCCGCATAATCCATCCGAACGGTGTGCCGAATAAGTCGTATAAAAACGTAGTGCGTCATCCTTTCTGTTTATATGTTATTTTCATTCTGCCACGCCGACCATGCGGCAATGTCAGCGGCACCGCATCAAAACCGCCGGGACTCCACGGATTGCACCGCAGAATCCGCCGAACCGCCAAACCCGTGCCGTACCATGCCCCGAACCGCTCAATGGCTTGCAGTGCATAACAGCTGCAAGTGGGATAATAGCGGCAGCATGGCTTTTTCAAAGGCGAAATGACTTTCCTGTAAAAACGAATCAACCACAAAAGCAGCGTCTTCATGACGGATCTTCTCCTTTTTTCGCTTTGCCGCCCGGATGCATTTGAATCGGCCGTTCCCAATGCTGCTGAATCTGCGGGATGGTATTGTTCCGCAGATAGTTGACCAATCTGGTGGAGTTCACATTGCAGATACGGGCACGGGCAACAATGACCAGATCCAGATATGGCGGCAGCTCGGCTTCCAGCTCCCGATACGCCTGGCGGATCAGCCGTTTGGCACGATTCCGGTGCACCGCATTGCCGACACGCTTGCCGGCGGTGATGCCCAGTCGGTGCTTGCCAAACCGGTTCGGCCGGATATAAATCACAACAAACGGCGTGACAAAAGAAATTCCACGGCGATACAGGGTTTGAAAATCCCGGTTTTGATTCAGAATAATGGTATGCTTCACCGGTTACCGCTCCTTTCTGAAACACGGAAAAACAAAAAAGACCACAAAAAAGCTTTTGTGGTCCGTCTCGTTAGTGGCTAAGTCTTGCTCTGCCCTTGGCTCTTCTACGAGCTAAAACCTTTCTTCCGTTAGAAGTTGCCATTCTCTTTCTGAAACCATGCTCCTTCTTCCGATGCAGCTTCTTCGGCTGATATGTTCTTTTCACAACAACTGCCTCCTTTCCAATCTGCAATTTCTGCAATCTAAAATGATACCCGCCGCAATTCCGACTGGCAGCAGCGGCGTGGAATTCCAAAAACCATACGGTCACACCATTTCAAAAGAAACAAACAAGTCTGACCTGTTCTATTATAACGGATTCCCGCAGAGGTGTCAAGTTTTTTTTCCAAAAAACGCAGATTTTTTCAAATCCAACAGGAACAAAATCATTTTCCACATATTTTTTGTGCATCTCGCACAACCTCAGCGGATTTTCCACCGACCTCTGTGGAAAAATTCTGCTTTTCCCGGATTTTTTCCACAATCCTCTTGATTTTTTCAACAATTCGTGTTAAAATAAAATTGTATCGCTATCGGTACAGAAACATTCCCCCTGTGGAATCTGTCCTTTTTACTGCGGATATTTTCAACAGAAATCCTGTCGAATTTTGATGTTTTTCGGGGAATCGTACAGAGAAGCAGAAAAATATAATAGAAAACGATATTGAATCGTAAAGGAGACTACAATGTTATGAATTCATTTGACGAGGTATTTGAACATGTAAAACGATATTGTCTGGATGAGGGACAAATTCCGGAAGTGGCAGTCAAGCTCTGGATTGATGCACTAAAGCCGGATCATCTGAGTGGCACAGATGCGGTCTTTACCGTACAATCTGACTTCCAACGTTCCGTCATTCTCAGCAATTATGAAAGCCTGCTCAAAGAAGCCTTTCACAACATTCTTGGATTTGATGTCAACCTATGCATTCGGATCGAAGAAGAAACATCTGAGAAGCAAAAAATGATTCCGGATGATGCCGAACTGGACCGCCGCAATGAACAGTTGGAAAAAAGTTTTGAAGGTGCCAATTATGAATACACCTTTGAAACCTTCATTGTCGGCCGTTCCAATGAATTTGCCTATGCAGCCTGTACCGCTGTCTCAAAAGAACCAGGCAAGAATTACAATCCGCTGTTTATTTACGGTCCTTCCGGACTGGGAAAGACACACCTGATGCATGCGATTGCCCATCAAGTAGAGCTATATCATCCGGACTACAATATTATTTATGTCACCAGTGAGGAGTTCGGCAACGACCTCATTAATGGGATCAACCGAAACAACATGGAGAGTTTTCACGACAAATATCGTTCTGCGGATGTGCTGCTGATCGACGATATTCAGTTTTTCAGCAACAAAGACCGCATGCAAGAAGAGTTTTTCCATACTTTTAATAAGCTTCATGCAGAGGGAAAACAAATTGTAATTACATCCGACAAGCCGCCGAAAGAACTGAAAACACTGGAAGAACGAATTCGGACGAGATTTGAATGGGGCTTGATTACCGATATTACGATTCCGGATTTTGAGACAAGAATCGCAATTATCCGCCGAAAGGCAGAATTACTGGATCTACACATTCCAGATGATGTGGCAGAATTTATTGCCAATCGTCTGAAGACCAACATCCGACAGCTGGAAGGGGCTGTGAAAAAACTGAAGGCACTGAAGCACTTTGCGGGTTCTGCCCCCTCTATTTCCATGGCACAAAGTGTGATCAAGGATATTCTGAACAATGATCAGCCAGTTCCGATTACCGTGGAAAAAATTATTGCCGAAGTAGCAGATGTCTATGGCGTCACACCAGAGGAAATCCGCAGCAGCAAGCGTTCCAGCCAGATTTCCACCGCCCGCAAAGTGGCAACCTATGTGGTACGGGAAATTACACAGATGCCGCTACAGTCCATCGGAACAGAGTTCGGCGGCAGAGATCATTCTACCATTGTATATGCAATCAACAATATTGAAGCCGGGATGAAACGGGATGCAAACTTAAAACAGTTGGTAGAAGACATTATTAAAAATATCAAAAATAAGTCACGATAATCACGCCACAGGCGACTGCGGGCAGGCTGGCACAGCTCGGCGAAGGGATTTCCCCCACGATGTGGACACTGTCATCCCCTGCGGCATTTTATTCTGCCATCGTCGTTAGACAAGGATGCGGCAGCATCACTCTGAAGAAAAGCCGCACCTGCGACGGATGACTTGTGCACTGATTGACAGCGTTAAACGGGCTTTCCACAACGTTTTCCACAATGTGTTGAAAGTGCTGTGGAAAGCCAAATAGCGTGTGATTTCCTCTTTTTCTGGCGGCATTCTCCATCGGTTTTACACAATGCCGGGCAAACCCAGTTCCACAGTTTCCACATTCCATTTTTTCTGCTCCAGCAGCAGGCGTAGTTTTCCACAAATGCTTCCACAAACTTTTCTTTTCCCCTCCACACACTTTCCACTTTTCAAAATGAAACAAACAAATTCCACTTTTTCACATTTTCTCAAAATGAGCAATGTGAAGAAAAAGACAAGCAATTTCGGACAAGTGTACCGTTTTCCACGGTTTCCACAGTCTCTACTACTACTACTATTTTTTTATTTCTTTCTCTTCTGGTTTTTTGCACCTTCGGTGCAATGCCAATAAAAAAGATGTGGAAAGCATGCTGCCAAAGAACCATCTCCCTGTGGAATCCACAATGTTACCGATTATTCTATGCAATCGTTGTTTCCACAGACAACGGTTGAGAAAGGATTTTTATCATATGAAATTCATCTGTGAAAGACAGACACTCCACCAGGCAGTTACCTATGTCTCAAAAGGTGTCGCACAAAAATCTACCATTCCGGCTCTGGAAGGCATTCGGATGCAGCTGCGTCCCGGACAGCTCCAACTCACCGGTTATGACCTGGAATTTGGCATTCAAACAAACTTAGAGGTCGATACCGCTGATACCGGCGAATTTGTCATTCATGCCCGCCTGCTCAGTGAATCCCTGCGGCGGTTTTCCGGTTCTATGGTAACCATAGAAGTGGACGCACAACTGGCAGTGACCATGCACTGTGATGCAAC
>DYCW01000051.1:0-2592 GCA_019417865.1 Ruminococcus sp.
CTGTATATCCGGATGAAGTTGCCGTTGCGAATGGTGGAACCACGACAACCACGACAACGGAAACTACTGCTACTACGACAGAGACGACTACTACATCGAAACCAATAACGACGACTACAGAGGCAACGACTACCACGTCAGAATCCACCACGACCATCACAGCAGAACCAACCACTACCACTACCTCTACAACCACTATCATGAGTGAGACAACCTTTATGCCAACAACGGTATATGGAGATATCAACTTGGACGGAATTGTAGATCTGCGGGATCCTATTGTTTTAAATAAGTATTTGGCAAAAATAATTAAGGAACTGTCCGACCCGCAAAAACTCGCTGCGAATTGTCACATGGTAGGAGAGGGTGCTTTTAATGTTGATGAATACGATGCGAGTGCGTTGATTGATTTTGTGATTTTAAACATTAAGAGTCTGCCGGTTACAACAGAATAAATCTAAAATAAGAAAAAATTATTTTTACCGCACAATGCCAAAAGGAATTGTGCGGTTTTTTTGTTGTACCTTATTGAGAACATTTACAATTTCTGCTTTACATTTTTCTGATTCTATTGTATAATAAGAACAAGAAAGGATGCTTTTTGTGAAGGGAGAAGTTTTATGAAAAAAAGGAAGAAAAAGGGTGCCCTGCTGTTGCTTTCTCTGCTCATGATGCTGCAGTGGATGTGTGGAATGCCAAATCCGGTGTATGCATTTTATGATTCAGATTTACCAGTCGTCGGGGCAAATGCAGAAAATGTTCAGGAATGGAATTGTTTTCGTTATGTAGTAACGGAAAACGAAGTGTCTATTGTTGGATATAGCGAATCTGTTAACGGTACGCTGGAAATTCCGCCTGAAATAGACGGTTTTCCGGTAACACGTGTAGAGAATGATGCCTTCTACGATCAGGAAGAATTGACGGAAGTGATCATTCCGACTACGGTGATTGAAATCGGCAGTACGGCATTCCATAGCTGCTACAATCTGCAAACGTTTACAGTAGATGTCGGCAATCCGGTCTACTGTGTAAAAAATGGTCTTTTGTTGGATAAAAGCGAACGTATCCTGATTCGTTGTCCAAACGGATGGGACGGCGAAGTAAATGATATACCGGAAACGGTTTTTTTGATTGCGGATTCTGCCTTTGAGGATTGTATTTCTTTGACCCGTGTCACATTACCGCAGTCGGTTACTTCTATCGGAAAACTTGCGTTTTCCAATTGTGCCTCGCTCAACAGTATCTATTTTCCGGAAGGACTGCAAAAAATAGGAGATGGTGCTTTTCATAGTTGTATTGCTTTGCAGAATATCCAGCTTCCCTCCGGTTTGCAGCAAATGGGTATAATGGCATTTGCAGATTGTCAGGCAATATCAGAAGTGACGATACCGGCACTTTCCGGTACCTTGCCGTATTCTGTGTTTTCCGGATGCTCCGCCTTGCAGCGAGTCGTGATTTCAGAAGGGATTACCACGTTGGCGGAAGGGGCATTTTCCGGATGTACGGCATTGCAGGAGATACAACTGCCGCAGACACTGGAAAGCATACGGGAAAAAGTATTTCAGAATTGTAAATCTTTGCAGCAAGTTGTGATTCCCACATCCGTTTTTGACTTGCATGCTGCTTCTTTTCTTGGATGCACTGCCTTATCTGAAATCTATGTGGAGGAAGGAAATCCGAATTATATGGTTTTGGATGGTGTTTTGCTGCGTTCCAATGGAGAGGAATTGGTTTTTTGTCCGCCGGCATTCCCGAAGACAGATTATACGATACCAGATAGTGTTACGATAATAGAGGAGTATGCCTTTCAAAATTGTTACCAGTTGGAAGCTGTTACCCTAAAGGATGGTGTTTTACAAATTGGAACGGGTGCCTTTTTGGATTGTGATTCTTTGTGCAGGGTGGAAATTCCAGAAACGGTAACCGTAATTGCTCCTTATGCATTTGGATATTATACAGATGCAGAAAATAATAATACAGCATTGCAGTATTTTTCGATTTCCTGCTATGCTGGTACAGCAGCAGAGCAATATGCCTTAGAAAATGGATTCTCTTTTGAAGTAGTGCAGCCCGAATATACCTCAACAACAGCCGCAGCAACGACAATGGTAGAAACTACTACTCCATCAGAAACATGGGATAACACAACAACTAGAGAATGGGAGACAACAGTTCCTTTTACAACTAATATTTCTTTGATGGATACGACCACGACCACTACCGGCGTATCAGGCAGCGGAACTGCCCCTACAACAACATCTGCATTAACAATGGCAAGTACTACGACTACGACAACTACAGGAGATACCAAAAGTCCCATGACAAGCACGACTTCCTCATCAGAATGGGCACCTGCTACAACTATGGCGACCGTCATGACAAGCATGACTACGCCTATTACAATGCCAACGATAACAGCGGCAACCAGTACAACCGTACCTACCACGATGTCGACGGTTCCTACTATAGTGACGAATATAACAACGACGACCAGCACCACCATGCCCACTGTAATGACGAGCATAACGACGACCACCAGCACCACCATGCCCACTGTAATGACGAGCATAACGACGACCACAAGCACCACCC
>DYCW01000051.1:2692-14513 GCA_019417865.1 Ruminococcus sp.
TGCCCACTGTAATGACGAGCATAACGACGACGACCAGCACCACCATGCCCACTGTAATGACGAGCATAACGACGACGACCAGCACCACCCTGCCCACTGTAATGACGAGCATAACGACGACGACCAGCACCACCATGCCCACTGTGATGACAAGCATAACGACGACAAATGCAACCGTTCTCACCACAATGACCACTATCACAACGACGACGACTACCACAACTGCGACAGAAATAACGACCGTACCCGCCTTTACAACGACCGTTATCACCACGGATACATCCGGTAATTCGGAAATATCTCTTGCCGGAGATGCAGATGGAGATGGGAACGTTTCTGTGGAAGATGCGGTTTTGGTACTGACTTATTACGCAAGGCGTGCTGCTGGTTTGCCTGCTTATCTGATTTCAGCGGAGGATTCTGATTTGGAACAGAAAGCGTTAGAACGTGCAGATATGGATGGCAATGGACTGATTATGGTAGAAGATGCAGTTTGGATCCTAGAAAAATATGCAAAGCAGTCTGCTGGTTTATTGTGACAGAAAAATAAGGGTGACAGGAACTGGAATAGAATAGAATAGCATAACAGCCGGCGGCTATCAAACAACTGCCGGCTGTTGTATTGAGACGCCTTTCTGTTATTTTGTTTAGTATCATCATAAAAATAAAAAAGTGCGTTGACTTTTGATATAATTTGCTGTATAATAAAAGCAACGTATCCGGTTTATATTCTTTAAGTTGTAAAGAAAGGAAGAATCATGATGAATCATTGGAAGAAAACAGGAAAGCGAATTTTGGCTGGTCTGTTGGGGGCAGGGATGCTGCAAGCCGCTGTCAGCTTTCCGACCGGCAGTGCTGCCGATGTAGAATACAACTATGCAAAGGCGTTGCAGTATTCCATCTATTTCTATGACGGCAACATGTGTGGTACAGAGGTGAACGAAAATGATCGCTATCAATGGCGTGGCGACTGCCATACCTATGATGCACAGGTGCCGTTACAGCCTATGGTAGACAATGTCGGCACCAATTTATCGCAATCTTTTATTGACAAGTATAAGGATATTCTTGACCCGGACGGCGATGGCTATGTAGACGTTGCCGGCGGCTTTCACGATGCCGGGGATCATGTGAAATTTGGAATGCCGGAAAACTATGCTGCCTCTACATTGGGTTGGGGGTATTATGAATTTCGTGACGCTTACCAGAAGACGGGACAAGATGACCATATCGAAACCATTCTGCGGTACTTTAACGATTATCTGATGAAATGTACATTCCGGAAGGCAAACGGTGATGTCATTGCACATTGCTATCAGGTGGGAGATGGCGATATTGACCACGCTTATTGGAACGCACCAGAGATTGACAGCATGGCAAGACCTGCTTTTTTCCTGACGGAGGACAAACCGCAGACGGATTATGTTGCTTCTGCTGCGGCTTCTCTGGCAATCAACTATTTAAACTTTAAGGATACCGATCCAACGTATGCCGCAGAATCATTGGACTATGCAAAGGCATTGTTCCGATTTGCACAAACACATAAAAAACAACTGAGTGACAATGCAGATGGTCCGAAGTCCTACTATGTTTCTTCTAAATGGGAGGACGATTACTGCTGGGCAGCTGCTTGGCTCTATAAGATTACTGGTGATATGCAGTACCTGGAGGAAATTTATCCATACTATGATTACTATGCAGCACCATGTTACGTGTACTGCTGGAATGATATGTGGAGCGGTGTACAGTGTATTTTGGGAGAAATCTCCGAAGAAACACCATTGCATGAAGGGGAATATACCTATCCGAACTTTATTGATGACTTTAAGGTGGCTGCCAACAAGAGTCCCTATGAGGAAATGAATTGCTGGAATTCTGTAGAAGAAGCCATCAATAAGTATATGACCGGAGGGTTGGGCACAATTACACCAGCAGGGTACTTCTGGTTGAATACTTGGGGTTCTGCACGGTATAATACCGCTGCACAGTTGGTGGCATTGGTCTATGATAAATATAACAACAATGCACAGCCATCCAAGTATAGTGAATGGGCAAAGGAGCAGATGGAATATCTTATGGGCAATAATCCTCTGGATCGTGCTTATATTGTCGGCTACAGTGAAAATGCAGCCAGATTTCCCCACCATCGTGCGGCTTCCGGCTTAACAAAATGTGAAGATACCAGAGAGCAACGGCATGTTTTGTATGGTGCATTGGTCGGTGGACCAGATGCGGAAGATAAGCATAACGATGTTACTGCCGATTATACTTATAATGAGGTAACGATTGATTATAACGCAGCCTTTGTTGGGACTTGTGCTGGTCTGTACGAGTATTTTGGAGATGACAGTATGCAGATCACACCGGATTTCCCGCCAGAGGAAGAAGGCGGTGGAGAAAGCGGCGGCAATAATTACTGGGTAGAGGCATTTGCTGTGGACAACCCCTGCAGCGGCGGTGCTGGTACGACAAAAATTTCTATGAAAGTTATGACAGACTCCATTACGCCGAGAACGGATGTCACAGTGCGGTACTATTTTAGCACAGAGGAAATGACAGATCCCAGTCTGGCAACTGTCAGTGAACTATATGACCAGGCGGCAACAGAAGCCGCTCCGGCAGATGGGGTAATTACTGGACCATTCCAGTATGATGCCGCATACAATCCAGATATTTACTATTTTGAAGTCGCATGGGATGGCTATACGATTGCAAATTCCAATAAGAAGTATCAGTGTGCGGTTGGTCTGTATTATGGTGACCAATGGGATGCTTCCAATGACTTTAGTTATCAGGGTTTGCCTGTGTTGACAGATTCCGAGATGTTCGGAGATGGCAATGAAGTAAAGACAGATTATATCTGTGTTTACGCTGGCGGCGAACTAGTAGGCGGAATCGAACCGGATGGCAGTACCCCGAAACCAGCGGAAACGACAACGACAGAAAGCACGACTACCACTACGGTTACAACTACTTCTGTAACAGCAGAAACAACGGTGCCGACTGAAACGACAACGGGAGAGAGCACCACGACGACAGAGGACAGCGACGTAGTGGTTTATGGTGATGTCAATCTGGATGGGAAGGTGGATCTGATTGACGCAATTACAATGAATAAATATCTGGCAAAGATCATTACCATGTTTACAGATGCACAGAAGGCGAATGCAAACTGCGATATTACAGACGGCACGAAAACCATTGATGAGAAGGATGCAGCAGCATTGATCGATTTTGTGATTATGATTGAAAAGAAATTGCCGAGGCTGTCATAGGCAGGATAACACGAAAGGATACCAACCAACAGATATTTGGTTTGAGAAGAAGTGGATTTTCATTTTGAATACAGAACAAATTACAGAAGTAAAACAAATTTTTAAGGCACGTCAGTTCCGGAAACTGTTTTTCGGTCATACAGAGAATACATGGATTCAGTTCTTTCGGTACTGCTTTGTCGGCGGTCTTGCGACAGTCGTTGACTGGGCGTTGTCCTCCTTACTGTTTTATCTGGTTTTTTCCGGTACAGGATATGCGGCATTTTGCAATGGTGTCTCTTTTGTTGCTGGATTACTGGTGAACTATTTTCTCAGTACCGTTTGGATTTTTCAACAATCCAGCGTGAAAAATCGATTTTTGGAGTTCCTCTCCTTTGCCGCAATTGGACTAGTCGGGCTGCTGTTGACCATTGGCATTACCAAGGGCTTTGCGTGGGCATGGGAAGAGGTAACCAGCTTGTATCAGATTATCAGTAAGGTGATTTCGACCGCAGTGGCATTCTTTTGGAATTTTTTTGCAAGAAAATATTTGCTTTATACGAAAAAGACGACAAAGGAATCATAGGCAAGAAAATAAACCAAGGAAAGGTGTGAGACGGTATGAAACTGTTATTCATTGGTGCCACCCATGAGGTAACTGGCAGCTGCACGTATTTGGAAGTCTGTGGGAAGCGGATTTTAATTGATTATGGTATGGAGCAGGGACGGGATACGTATGAAAACATTCGTGTGCCTTGTGCACCGGCAGAGATTGACTATGTCTTTTTGACCCATGCACACATTGATCATTCCGGTTTGCTGCCGCTGTTGTATGCGGGCGGTTTTCGGGGAGAAATTCATGCAACCCAGGCAACTGTTTCGCTCTGTCAGATTATGTTGCGAGACAGTGCACATATTCAGGAATTTGAAGCAGAATGGCGGAACCGCAAGGCAAAACGCAGCGGCGGTGATGTGTATACCCCGCTGTATACCATGCAGGAGGCACTTGGCTCCCTGGAGCATTTCATCCCGCACCCCTATGAGGAAAAGATTGCAGTTGCGGAGGGGATTGCCATTCGATTCTTGGATGCTGGACATCTTTTGGGCTCTTCCAGCATTGAAATTTGGCTGACGGAAAACGGGGAAACCAGAAAACTGTTGGTTTCCGGCGACATCGGGAATTTTCATCAGCCATTGATTCGAGATCCACAGTATGCAGAATCTGCGGATTATGTCATCATGGAATCCACCTATGGAAATCGTCTGCATGAAAAGCCAAAGGATTATATTCAGGATTTTGTGAAAATTTTGCTGGAGACGTTTCAACGTGGCGGCAGTGTTATCATTCCCTCCTTTGCAGTCGGCAGAACACAGGAATTGTTGTATTTTTTGAAGCAAATCAAGGATCAGAATTTACTGGGGGCGTATCAGGAGATACCGATTTATGTGGATAGTCCGCTTGCCATTGAGGCAACAGAAGTATTTCAGCGGAACAAGGAAAGCTGTTTTGATGAAGAAGCACTTGCCTATGTGCGGCGTGGAGAAAATCCCATTGGGGTTTC
This sequence comes from Ruminococcus sp., assembly GCA_019417865.1. Classification (GTDB taxonomy): domain Bacteria; phylum Bacillota; class Clostridia; order Oscillospirales; family Ruminococcaceae; genus Ruminococcus_C. Next base: position 7,509 of record DYCW01000051.1, read on the forward strand.
TGGCTTACGGACGGCGGTTACCAGTGAAGCTTCTATGGCAATCAACACAGATACCCGACCGAAAATTATCATTTCTGCCAGTGGTATGTGTGAGGCAGGTCGCATCAAACATCATTTAAAGCACAATCTGTGGAAACCGGAAAATACCATTTTGTTTGTTGGTTATCAGGCAGCCGGCTCTCTGGGGCGTCGGCTGCTGGATGGAGCAAACTATGTCACACTGTTCGGGGAATCGGTCAAGGTGGCGGCACAGATTCGACAGCTTCCGGGCATGAGCGGACATGCAGACCAGAAAGGGTTGCAGCTGTGGATTCAGCATGTGCAGGGTGTGAAAAAAGTGTTTGTCATCCATGGAGAAACGCTCGCAGCCGATACGTTTACTGCTTTGTTAAAAGAACAGCAGATCCCTGCTTATGCACCATACAGCGGCACAGAGTTTGATTTAATTAGCGGACAGTTTTTGTATGAAGCAGAGCCGGTTTATCTGGAGAAACCGAAGTCTGCAAAGGCATCTGCAACGTATGACCGCTTGCAGATTGCACTGGATCGAGTGACTGCCTATATTCAGAATGCAAGAGGCTATTCCAATAAGGAACTGGCAAAGATGGCAGATCAGCTGACACAGCTCTGCAATAAATGGGAGCAATAAAAGAGGAGGAACCAATCATGTCCAATACTATGATAGAAACTATCATCCGTCGCCGGAGTGTCAAAAAGTACACCAGCGAAGCGGTAGCGGAAGCCGATCTGGAACAGATTCTGCATGCTGGACAATATGCACCAAGCGGCAGAAACTGCATGGCAACGAAATTTGTTGTCATACAAAATCCGGTCATTCGAGAGCAGCTGTCTAAGATGAATGCCGCTGTTATGGGGATAGAGGCAGATCCGTTTTATGGTGCCCCTGTTGTGATTTGGGTGCTGGCGGACAGAACGGTGCACACTTATGTAGAGGATGGCAGTCTTGCCATTGGCAATATGCTGTTAGCCGCACAGGCATTGGGATTGGGTGCCTGCTGGATTCACCGTGCCAAAGAGATGAGCGAATTGCCGGAAGGGCGGGCATTGTTGCAGCAGTGGGGGGTACCGGATACGTATATTGGCGTTGGTTGCTGCATTTTGGGACACGCAGCTGGAGAAATGCCGGAACAGAAGCCCAGAAAGACCGACCAAATTGTGTTTGTCAAATAATCCACTTTTATTGCTTTGAAAACTGCGTTTCTGTCCGTGGATGGAAATGCAGTCTATGTATGAAAAATAAATGAAACGTAAAAAAATATGGTATCCCTTGACAAGCGGAATAAAAAGTAGTATAATGAAATTCCATGATGTAAAGTCATGCTTTTGGAAAATAACAGGACTACTGTCTGCGTCAAGCGGATGGGCTGCTGTATTTTATTTCTGTTCTGCGGAATAGGTAAAAAACAACAGAAAGAGGTGAAACTACATGAAAAAGGGACTGCACCCGACTTTTGAAAAGACAACCATTACCTGTCATTGTGGTAACGTAATGGAAACCATGTCTACCAAGAAGGATATCAAGGTTGAAATCTGTGCAAAGTGCCACCCGTTCTTCACCGGTAAGCAGAAGCTGGTAGATACTGGCGGACGTGTTGACCGTTTCAAGAAGCGGTTTAATCTGGACAAGTAAGCGAACAGATCTTCTTCCCTGCGAAGAAACAGATGGCGTTTGCATCCATCCCATCTGTACGCAAACAGACCAACGGAGCAGGACGGTAAGCACGTATCTTACCGTCCTGTTTGTCTACACGAGAATAGGAGGCGGTTTGTCTTGGGGTATCGAACCATTGCCAAAGCTGTGAAGACCTCTTTTGTGGAGAAAAAATCGGAGTTTATTGCAACGCTTGTGCCCGTGCAGACGGCAGAAGAAGCGATTGCTTGTATCGAAACGGTACGGCGGGAACATCGAAAGGCAAGGCACAATGTCTATGCGTATATTCTGCGGGAAAATCACATGACACGCTATTCCGATGACGGAGAACCGCAGGGAACGGCGGGGGTGCCCGTTCTGAATGTGCTGCAAAAAAAGGAACTGACCGATGTTTGCTGTGTGGTGACACGGTATTTTGGCGGTATTCTCTTGGGTGGGGGCGGTCTGGTACGGGCATATTCTCACAGTGCAGCCTTGGCGGTCGAAGCCGCAGCCATACAAACAATGGTGTCTTGTTATCCCGTTACCCTGAAGATGGCATATTCCTTGTATGGCAAAGTGTCCTATCATTTACCGCAGCTGCCCATTTTGCAGCAGGATGCAGCCTTTGGAGATACCGTTACCCTTTCTCTGCTGGTGCCCGAGGAAAGGATAGAATCCTTTCAGGCGGACATGATTGCGTTGACAAACGGCGGCATTTCCATACAGATTGGTGCATTGCAGTATGCCGACTTTGCGGCAGTTGCAGACCGCTTACCGTAATGTATGGGAAGGTTGGAATTTCTGTTGACAACCTCTGGTGACAAGAAAAGGTTGTCACATGAACTTACACAAAGTTACCAATTTGTTCATTGACAGAAAAAGAGCTGTCATAGATCTTGTCACCCCGCTTGTCAACACAAAATGTGCCGGAATTTCGGGCAGAAATCCAGTTTGTTGACAAGTGTGACAAGCATTTCCCTATGGATTTTATTTTTGAAAAAAAGAGGTATATAGTAGGTTGTACACACATATTGGTACACTTATTGGTTTTTTAGCGGTTGTCACCCCCGCTTGTCAACAAACTTGTCACAGGCAGGGCAGCGATGGCAGAAGACGCTTTTGGAAACCGTGTGCAATGGAGGTGCGGGATGACAATACGAGAACAGCTTGAACAGCGGGAACGGGAAACGCTCAGTCCATTTGCCTGCCTGAGTGCAGAACAGGACAAACGGGAACGGATGGAAACGCCCTGCCCGTATCGAACGGCGTTTCAACGGGACAGAGACCGGATTCTGCATTGCAATGCCTTTCGGCGGCTGAAGCGGAAGACACAGGTGTTTCTTTCTCCCGTGGGGGATCATTACCGCACACGTCTGACGCATACGCTGGAAGTGGCACAGATTGCAAGGACGATTTCCCGTGCCCTTTTCCTGAATGAGGATTTGACAGAAGCCATTGCACTGGGACATGATTTGGGGCATTCTCCGTTCGGACACAGCGGAGAGGCGGTGCTGCATCAGATTTGTCCGCATGGCTACAGACACTATGAACAGAGCGTCCGTGTGGTAACCTATATTGAAAAACAGGGAACCGGACTGAATCTGACGGAAGCGGTGCGGGACGGCATTCTTTGTCATACCAATCGGATTGCAGCAACCAGAGAGGGCTATATTGTACGGCTTGCAGATCGGATTGCCTATCTCAATCATGATATTGAAGATGCCATTCGTGCTGGGATTTTGCGGCCAGAGGATTTGCCGAAGGAAGCGGTGGCACGTCTGGGCAGTACGAAGACGGAACGGATTACCACACTGGTCAGCAGCGTGGTGGCACAGGGTGCGGAACAAATTGGCATGGCAGAAGATTGCTTGCAGGCACAGGAACAGCTGCATACATTTATGTTTTCCAACGTATACTATAATCCTGTTGCAAAACGGGAGGAGAAAAAAGCCGAACAGCTGATCGAACAGCTCTATTCCTATTTTGTAAAACACCCGGAAAAGATGTCGGAAGAGTATCAGCAGATTGCAAAGCGGTTTGATTTGCACCGTGCTGTCTGTGATTATATTTCCGGTATGAGTGACGGATATGCGATCGATTTATATACAGAATTATTTGTACCGAAGAACTGGAAGTAGGTGACGGCAGATGATTTCGGATGGGTTTCTGGAACAGTTGCGGACGGCTTGTCCTTTGGAGGAAATTGCACGCACCTATGTGGATTTGAAGCGGCGGGGCAAAATTTATGTCTGTAACTGCCCGTTTCATTCGGAAAAGACCCCTTCCTGTACGATATTTCCCGACACGCAGAGCTTCTATTGTTTTGGCTGCGGAGCGGGCGGGGATGTGATTACCTTTGTGCAACGAATCGAAAATCTGGACTTTATGGATTCTGTAAAGCTGCTGGCACAGAAGAGTGGTCTGACGGTACCAGAGCAGGAGGCGGATGCCGCACAGACCAGAATACGGAAGCGTGTGCTTGCGGTGAATCGGGCAGCGGCGAATTTCTATTACCGGATGCTGACCGGCAGCGATAAACGAGGGTTACAGTATTTTGTCAGCCGGCGTTTGACAACGGCGACCATCAAGAAATATGGGCTTGGATTTGCACCAGATACCTGGGATGCCCTGACCCGCTATCTGCTGCAAAATGGTTTTACAGAAGAGGAACTGTTGCTGGCAGATGTGGCACACCGCTCCAAACGGGGCACGCTTTATGATACGTTCCGCAATCGGGTCATATTTCCGATTGTGGATTTGCGGGGCAATGTCATCGGCTTCGGCGGAAGAGTCCTGGACGACAGTCAGCCCAAGTATCTAAATACGTCTCAGACCCCTGTGTTTGACAAGGGAAAGAACCTATTTTCGCTGCAATTTGCAAAAAATGCCGTCACCACCACCTTGATTTTGGCAGAGGGCTACATGGATGTCATTGCTGTCAATCAGGCAGGCTTTGAAAATGTGGTGGCAACGCTTGGCACTGCCATTACGCCGGAGCAGGCGAGAAAAATTTCCCAGTATGCCAAAACCGTAATTATTGCCTATGACAGTGATGCTGCTGGACAAAATGCGACACAAAAAGCAATGCGGCATTTCAGTGAAGTGGGCATTCAGACCAAAGTACTCCGGATGAAAGGGGCAAAGGATCCGGATGAATATATTAAAAAATTTGGGGCAGAACGATTTCGGATGCTGCTGGAGGGGGCGGATGATGCCATCAACTTTCAGCTTGACCGATGTGAAGTCGGATTGGATTTGCGGACGGAGAGTGACCGTGCCACCTTGTTGCAGCGGGCAACCGATGTTTTGGTGCAGATTTCCGATCCCGTCACACGGGATGTATACTTGATGCGAACGGCAGAGAAATGCAATATTTCCGCTGATGTTTTGCGTGTGAACGTACAGCGGAAGCAGAAAAAACGATATGAGATGCAAAAGAAAAAAGATTTCAGCAATATGGTGGAACACACAATCGCCGCACAGCAGCTGCCCCCCATGCAGAATGGAATCCCGGCGACTTGCTCCAGAACCGTGCGGGCACAGGAACGGTTGCTTTGTTATCTGCTGTCCCATCCGGAGCAAATTCCTTCGATTGCGGTACAAGTGCAGGCGGAGCAGTTCCAGGTTCCGTTTTACCGGAAGCTGTTCTGCACCTTACAGGAGCGAAGTCAACAGGAGGCAGACTGTTCGATTTCCGCACTGGGTATGGTATTTTCACCGGAAGAGATGGGAACCGTCAGCCGGTTGCTCAACTTAAAACAGACCTGTCCAACCAGTATGCAGGAGGTTGCAGACTGTATTCAGCTGCTGCAAACAGATACCACTGCGACACCAGAAACAGATGAGGATTTACGCAGGTTGGTTGCACAAAAAATAAAGAAAAATCAAGCATGGCAATGATGCGGCACGGTCCGCTTTGGAAAGGAACGAGGAATCATGGAAGGAAAAACGACCATTGAAAAATTGATGGAACGAGGCAAATCAACAGGAAAACTGACGACAAAGGAAATCAGTGATGCATTGGAAGAACTGGACTTTGACGCAGACCAGCTGAACTCTTTTTATGACACCTGTGACCGGCTCAATATCGAAATCATTGATGATACCATACCGGAACTGACTGGTAAGAGTAGCGAAACGGATTTGGTGGATGATTTGGAAATGGCACTTTCCACAGAGGGCATTGCCATTGATGATCCGGTAAAGGTCTATCTGAAAGAAATCGGTCGGGTGCCGCTGCTGTCTTCCGAGGAAGAAACAGAACTGGCGATGCGGATGGCAAAGGGAGATACCAAGGCGAAAAATCGTCTGTCGGAAGCCAATCTCCGTCTGGTGGTCAGCATTGCCAAGAAGTATGTTGGACGGGGGATGCAATTTTTGGACTTGATTCAGGAAGGCAATCTGGGTCTGCTGAAAGCGGTAGAGAAGTTTGATTATACGAAGGGATTTAAGTTCTCCACCTATGCGACCTGGTGGATTCGGCAGGCGATTACCCGTGCGATTGCCGACCAGGCAAGAACCATCCGGATTCCCGTGCATATGGTGGAGACGATTTCCAAAGTAAAAAAGGTTTCCAGTCAGCTGCTGCACGAAACGGGGCATGATCCCTCTGCAGAAGAGATTGCGGAAAGACTGAATATGCCGGCGGAACGGGTAAGGGAGATCATGCGGATTGCACAGGATCCTGTTTCTCTGGAAACTCCAATTGGAGAGGAAGAGGACAGCCACTTGGGTGATTTTATTCCCGATGACGATGCACCAGCACCAGCAGATGCCGCTTCTCTGATGCTGCTGAAAGAACAGCTGAATGAAGTGCTTTCCACCCTGACAGAACGGGAAGCAAAGGTATTGAAGCTGCGGTTTGGTCTGGAAGACGGACGTTCCCGGACACTGGAGGAAGTGGGCAAGGAATTTGATGTCACCAGAGAACGTATCCGGCAGATTGAGGCCAAGGCACTTCGGAAACTGCGTCATCCGAGCAGAAGCAAAAAGGTAAAAGATTTTCTGGACTGATGGATTCCCGCTACATAAGGCGGAATCTTTCGATCATGCCAATAAAATGTATTTTATTCATATAAAAATGTTGCATTTTTTGAAAAAACAGACTATAATAAAGATAGCAAAGAGGCTTTCATGCAATTGCATATGTAGAGTCTGTTTGAGCAGACAGCAAGAGCTGTCGAGCAAACAACGATGGTATCATGATAGACTGGGAGTGTTTGCTAAGTGAGGAAGTGCGTGTTCATTCGAGCGGATGCGTTATGGAGCTTATGCAGCGGTTTCATATAAGCCGTGGCTCGAATAGACTTTTGTCGAATCAAAAATATGATAAAGTCAGCCCTGTGGTTTTC
>DYCW01000052.1 GCA_019417865.1 Ruminococcus sp.
GGACAAAGAAGGTGCCAATCCGGAGCGGGTCAAGGAAGAGCTGACAAAATATGATCTGGTCTGCGAAGACTGGGGCGGTGATGTCATCTGTGTACCGGTTTCTGCAAAGACCGGTCAGGGCATTGATGAGCTGCTGGAAAATGTACTGCTCGTTGCAGAAATGCAGGAATTGAAAGCCAATCCGAACCGCCGTGCGAAAGGTACTGTCGTAGAAGCCCGTCTGGATAAGGGGAGAGGTCCGGTTGCCACGCTGCTGGTACAGAATGGTACGCTGCATACCGGTGATGTGATTCTGGCTGGTACCACAGTCGGCAAGGTGCGTGTGATGACCAATGACAAGGGCGTTGTAGTACAGAAAGCAGGTCCGTCTGTACCGGTGGAAATTACCGGTCTGGCAGAGGTGCCGTCTGCGGGCGATACTTTTGATGCGGTAGAAGATGAACGTCTGGCTAAGACACTGGTAGAACAGCGGAAGCATGAGGCAAAGCAGGCAAAGTTCAATGCGTACCAGAAGGTCACATTGGATAACCTGTTCAGTCAGATTGCAGAGGGCGAGATGAAGGAACTGGCGATTGTCGTAAAGGCAGACGTACAGGGTTCTGTTGAAGCGGTGAAGCAGTCTCTTGAGAAGATTCAGAATGAGGAAGTCCGGGTACGGGTCATTCACGGCGGTGTCGGGGGCATCAAGAAAAGCGATGTCATGCTGGCAAGTGCCTCCAATGCCATTATCATTGGCTTTAATGTACGGCCGGATCCGGTTGCAGAGGAGATTGCTGCCAGAGACGATGTGGAAATCCGCACCTATCGTGTCATCTATGATGCCATCGAAGATGTGGAAACGGCAATGAAGGGAATGCTGGCACCGAAGTTCCGAGAAGTTGTCATGGGACGGATTGAAGTACGGCAGGTCTACAAGATTTCAAGTGTCGGTGCGGTTGCCGGTGCGTATGTGCTGAGCGGCAAGGTGACCAGACAATGTGAGATTCGTGTCGTACGAGATGGCGTTGTCATTGCAGAAGACAAGATGTCCAGCCTGAAGCGGTTCAAGGATGATGTGAAGGAAGTCAACGAGAGCTACGAGTGCGGGATCACACTGGAGAAGTTCCGGGACTTCAAGGAAGGCGACATCTTTGAAGCCTTTATCATGGAAGAATATCAAGAATAATTTGCAGTAGCAAGAACGGAACCGGATACCAATATCCCGAAAAGCGGAAAGGAGTACGCATGGCAAGTTATAAAACAAGTCGGACAGAAGAGGATATTTTACGGGAACTGACGGCACTGTTACGGGAGCTGAAAGACCCCCGGATCGATCCGCTTTTGACCATTGTCAGAGTGGAGTTGTCCAATGATTTATCCAATTGCAAGGTATATGTTTCCAGCCTGCGAGGAGCAGAAACAGCAAAAACCTCCTGTGCTGGACTGGTCAGTGCGACTGGTTTTCTCCGGCGGGAGCTGTTTCACCGGCTGAAGCTGCGGAAATCTCCGGCATTGCACTTTATTGCAGATGATTCCATTGCACACAGTGCAGAAATCAATCAGAAGCTGCATGACCTGCATTTGGAAAACGATGAGGAGAGCAGCTTATGAAGATTGCAGAAGCAGCTGCATGGCTGCAAACGTGTGAACAGGCAATCATTCTCATTCACCAGAGTCCGGACGGCGATTGCATCGGCAGCGGTTATGCACTGGCTGCCCTGTTCCGCCAGATGGGAAAGCATGCCGTTGTGCGGTGTAGTGACCCCATTCCGGCACGCTATGCCTTTCTGACACAGGAAAGCGAGGATACGGTAGATGAATCGGTTGCTGCGGTGATTTCTGTGGATGTGGCAGACCGCAAGCTGTTGGGAGATTTGGATGCTGTTTACGGGGATCGTGTGCAGCTCGCCATTGATCACCATATGATACACCGTACTTTTGCAGCGGAATGCTGTCTGTATCCGCAGGCAGCAGCTGCCTGTGAAATTGTGTATGCCATTGCCCAGCAGCTTCCAGCTGTGATGACAGAACACATTGCCGCCTGCCTGTATACTGGGCTTGCTACGGATACCGGCTGTTTTCAGTTCGACAATGTCACGCCGAATACCTTGCGGGTGGCAGCTGATTTGATGGAGCAGTTTCCGGATATCCGCTATGGAAAGATCAATCGTGCGATGTTTGCGGTAAAGAGCATGGGCAGACTGCATCTGGAACAAAAGCTGACGGATCAGATGCGTTCCTATTTCAACGGGAAGTGCATGATCATCTGTATTACGCTGGAATTTCTACAAACCTATGAAATTGACCAAGCAGAACTGGACGGATTGGCAGGTTTTCCGCTGCAAGTCGAAGGTGCAGAAGTGGGGATCACGCTCAAGGAGAGAGAGACCAATGTGTTTAAAATTTCCATGCGTTCTGCTGACTGCGTGGATGTTGCGGCAATTTGCCAGCAATTCGGCGGCGGCGGTCATGTTAAGGCTGCTGGTTGCCTGATAGAAGGCACAGCAGAAGAAGTGATACAAAAGCTGACAGATGCGGTAGAGAGGAGCTTTGCAGCACAATGAACGGGATCCTCTGTATGAACAAGCCGCAGCAGTTTACTTCCTTTGATGTCATTGGCAAATTGCGTGGTATCTTGCATAGGAAACGGCTGGGACACACGGGTACGCTTGACCCAATGGCAACCGGTGTGCTGCCGGTGCTGGTGGGGACGGCAACGAAAGCTTGTGACATTCTGCCGAATCAGGATAAAACCTATCGGGCTGCGGTGCAGTTCGGCAGAGCAACCGATACGCTGGATATCTGGGGAACCCTTACGCAGCAGTATCCGGATATGCATGTCACAGAGGAGCAGCTGCGGGCGGTTCTGCCGGATTTTGTGGGAGAAATTACACAGCTGCCCCCGATGTATTCGGCAGTTTCTGTCAACGGAAAACGGCTCTATGAACTGGCAAGAAAGGGCGAAACTGTAGAACGTCCGTCCCGTATGGTGATGGTGTATGATATTACAATAGAAGCATTTGACGAAGCAGAACAAACGGCTGTGCTGACTGTTGCCTGTGGCAAGGGAACGTATATTCGTACGCTGCTTTCGGATATTGGACAGCGGCTTGGCGGCGATGCCGTGATGACGGCATTGACTCGTACCGCTGCCTGTGGCTATTCGCTGGAACAGTGTTTGACTTTTGAAGCAGTTACCGCTGCCGTGGCAGACGGCACCATTGCAGACAAGCTTTTGCCGACGGATTCGCTGTTTTCTGCCTATCCAAAACTGTATTTGAATGCAGCACAGGAACGAATGTTTTGCAATGGTGTCAAGCTGGATCTGACAAGACTGCACCGGATACAGGCAGAGCAGGATTGTTATACCATCTATGGAGCGCAAAACGGTTTTCTCGGTACTGCATTTGCGGACAGAGAAAAACAGGAACTGCGAATTGGAAAACGATTTTGACCAGCTTGCTTCACGTGAAACAAAACCATTTTGAAAATCCAAACGAAAAGAGGTTGTACTATGACGCAGCAAACATCCGCAGAAATTCGGCAGACTGCTGTCGCT
>DYCW01000053.1 GCA_019417865.1 Ruminococcus sp.
TGATTGTTGTTGCATTCTTTTTTATCTATCGCTTTTTGTTCAGTGTGTCCCTAATACACCGGTTGAACAGTACAAAATAAAATTATTTTATCTTGAAAAGAGAGGAAGCATGATTATGACATACAAAGAATCATTCATTCGGTTTATGGTAGACTGTGGGGTTTTGACCTTTGGGTCTTTTACGTTGAAGAGCGGCAGACAGGCACCCTATTTTATCAACACCGGCAATTATAAGACCGGTAAACAGCTGGCACAACTCGGCAAGTACTATGCTGCTTGTATGCAGGAGCACGGTTTAGAGCCGGATACCCTTTTTGGACCAGCTTATAAAGGCATTCCATTAGCAACCAGTGCAGCCATTGCAATGGCAACCGAATATGAGAAGGAAGTTGGGTATTGTTTCGATCGGAAGGAAGTAAAAGACCATGGTGAGGGTGGTATGTTTGTTGGAAAGTCACTGCAAGATGGTGATAAGGTTGTCATCATTGAAGATGTTATGACTTCCGGTAAGGCCATGGCGGAGGTGTATCCAAAACTGACCGGTGCTGCAAAAGTGGATATTATCGGGATGGTGATTACCGTAGACCGGATGGAAAAAGCATTGCAGGGGGAGAAATCGGCAGTACAGACAGTGTATGAAACATATGGTGTACCAGTGTATGCCATTGTCAATATGGAAGACATCATTGCTGCTATTCAGAATGCTGTCATTCCGGGCAGAGAATACCTAGATGCCATGCTGGCTTACCGGGCACAGTATGGCGTAACGGCTTAAAAAATAGAAGACTGCTGGCATACCAGATAAAAACGTTGCACACCGCAGGCAACTGCGGTCAAGTTGGTTTAAACAAGTTCTCCCTAAGAAATATAAAAACGGATTTGCGTGTTTTGATAAAATTTCTTCTTGCAATTTTCTGTGCAATGTGGTATAATAGCAGTGTTGCCCCCTTAGTTAAATGGATATAACAAGTCCCTCCTAAGGACTGGTCATCGGTTCGATTCCGGTAGGGGGTGCCAGCAATATAAAAAATTCCTCTCTGACAGTGGTTCAGCGAGGAATTTTTTGTTTTTGGAAACAGAAAAAGAACCAGCACAGGTATTTTCTGAATACCCATACCGGTTCTTATTTTTTACTGCATGAAAAAGATTTGCTTATTCAGCGTCTTCTTCCTCTTCTGCTTCATCGTCATTGTCTTCCAGCAGTGCACGCATGGAAATGCTGATCCGCTTGTTTTCGATGTCGATGTCGATGATCTTGACCTTGACAACATCGCCGATGGAAACAATGTCCTTTACGTTTTCCACCCGCTTGTCAGCCAGCTGAGAAATATGAATCAGACCGTCTACGCCGTCAATAATCTGTGCAAATGCACCAAACGGGGTGATGGATACGATGGTTGCATCGATCACATCGCCAATCTGATAATTTGCCTTGAACTTCTCCCACGGATTGTCCTCTGTTTTCTTATAGCCCAGAGAAATCCGGTTGCTGTCCTGATCCAGTTCCTTGATGTAAACTTCGATGACATCGCCAACCTTTACCACTTCGCTCGGATGCTTAATCCGCTTCCAGGACAGCTCTGAAATATGAACCATACCATCAATGCCGCCCAAGTCTACGAATGCACCATAGTTGGTCAGAGACTTAACTTCGCCCTTATAGGTTGCACCGACTTCTGCAGTTTCCCAGAACTTTTCCTTAGCAGCTTCCTTTTCCGCTTTCTGTACGGCACGGATGGAGCCGACTGCTCTTCTTCTGTGCTGGTTGACCTCCAGAATCAGGAAATGAACCTTGGTCTTTACCAGGCTGTCCAGTTCGGCACCTCTCGGCAGACCGCTCTGAGAAGCCGGAATGAAGACACGCACGCCAGCATAAGCAACAATAATGCCGCCCTTGACAACGCTCTGAACCGTACCCTCCAGAACAGTGTTTGCCTCTTTGGCCTGTACGATTTCTTCAAAGCCCTTTTGCTCGTCTACCTTCTTCTTGGAGAGGGTAGCAGTGCCGTCCTGATCGTTTGTCTGAATGACAATCAAATCCAGTTCGTCACCGACATTGACCACATCAGCCGGTTTCAGGCTCGGATCATCTGTCAGTTCTGCAAGCGGCACATAGCCCGTGTACTTCGTACCGGTGTCCACAATTGCTTCGGTGTTGTTCACAGCTGCCACAGTGCCCTTGACTTTTTCCCCTTTATGTATTTTTTTGAAGGACTGATCCAGTGCCTCCGCAAAATTGATGTCCTCTTCATCGTGCTGTTCCATGATTTCGCTCATTGTCGATTCTACCTCCTTAATGATATGTGCCGGTGTGGACGCGCCGGCGGTAATGCCGATTTTCCTCGCATTACATAGGTTTAAAGTGTAAAGCTCGTCCGCCGTTTCAATATGATAAGACCTGCAATTCCGCTTGCAGACATCAAACAGCTTAACAGTATTGGAACTGTGTTTGCCGCCGACTACAATCATTAAATCGGAATCACGGGATAATTTATCCGCATCTGACTGCCGCACCTGCGTTGCATGGCAGATGGTATCATACACCATAATGTTCGGGTCGTCGCTGGGAAGCAACGCCATACACCTTTCCCATACTAATATATTATACGTTGTTTGGGCAACAATTGCAAGCTTTTTTTTTAAAATTTTATAATTTGTTTTAAAAAAATGGGCGAGGGCTGCCGAATCTGCGAAAACGGTGCAGTTTTCTCTGCAATGTCCGACAATCGCCTGTACTTCAGGATGATTTTTATCTCCTGCGATTAAGATATAATCATCTTGACGGGTATGCTTTTCTACAATCTTATGGATTTTCGATACAAACGGACAAGTGGCATTGACGCAGGGATTTCCGGCAGCGACAATGGCATCCTCCACCTGTTTGCTGACACCGTGGGAGCGGATAACAATGCACTCTTCTGGATGCAGTTCTGAAACGTCATCAATAATGCGTGCTCCCTTGTGACAGAGATCCTCCACGACAGTTTGATTGTGGATAATGGGACCTAGTGTGGCGACATGGGGGTAGTGCTCCAATGCCTCATAGGTCATCCGTACTGCACGGTCAACGCCAAAGCAGAAGCCGGCAGATTTTGCAATGGTAATGGATTTCATTTTGTTTGCTCCTTTGCCATTTCATTGGATACCGATGATTGTGGTTCTTGCTGTTGGTGCAGGGTTTCCAGCCGTTCGGCACGGCGTCGGTCAACAGAAGATTGTGTTTTTGGCTTATCATGCACAATCGGAAAGGGCGGGTTTTCTTCTACTAGGGTTCGGATTGTCTGCATGATGTCCTGTTTCATTTGTCGCATTTCCCTTGGTGTGGAGTCTGGTGTCAGACCGTAGTCAGATGCATAAATGGGTTTGCCGAGCCGTACACAGATTTTGCTGCGGAAGTGCAGGTTATTGGAATTGAAAATCAACCCCACCGGAATGACCGGCTTGCCGCTTTTTGCAGCCAATACGCACACACCGCTTTTTCCGCTGCCGACTTTGCCGTCTGTGTGACGGGTGCCTTCTGGAAAAATTGTCAGATGACGGTTGTTGTTCAGGCGGGTAACGGCTTCTTCCAGCATATCATAAGACGGATCCGTTTTCCAAGTTGCCGGAAATGCCCCCATAAACCAGATGAAGCGGGCAAACAACTTGTTTTTAAACAATTCTTCTTTTGCAATATAGTTAAATGGGTGTGGTGCTCCCATTGCAACTAGAACGGGATCAAGATAGCTGCGATGGTTGGAGGCAAAAATTGCGGATTCGGTTTTGGGCGGTGCATTTTCTCTGCCCTCAAATTGGATATCATAATAGAAAAAGAATACAAACCGCACAATATAGTAAGCAACACGGTAAAAGAATGCGACAATGTGGTCGTACAAAATGGATTCCTCCTTATTCTAAATCCAGACGTTCTTCCATCAGTTCCATTAAGGCATCACAGACTTCATGAAAGCCCATATTTGTGGTATCCACCAATACGGCATCTTCTGCCTGCCGCAGTGGTGCAATTTCTCGATGGGTGTCTTTATAATCCCGTTCTTTGATATCATTTAAAATTTGTTCATAAGTAGGGGCATCTGGCTTTTCCTGTAATTCCAGATAGCGGCGGCTGGCACGTTCTTCTGGAGAAGCCGTCAGGAAGATTTTTAAATCTGCATCCGGTAGCACAACAGTGCCAATGTCCCTGCCGTCCATAATCACGTGATGGTCTTTGGCAATTTTTTGTTGTAAATCAAAGAGAAATTCCCGTACTTCCGGAATGGCAGAAACCTTGGAGGCAAGCATAGAGATTTCTGGGGAACGAATGTCATCCGTAACATCTTCTCCGCCCAGCAGAATGCACTGCGTTCCGCCGATGAACTTGATTTTCAGGTCAATTTTCGGCAACTGCCGAATGATGTCCTGTTTGTTGTACAAATGGTGCTCCTGTGTGTACAGTGCAATGGCACGGTACAAGGCTCCTGTATCCACGTAAACAAAGCCCAGCTCAGCGGCAAGTTCTTTTGCAATGCTGCTCTTACCGGCACCGGCGGGGCCATCAATGGCGACGTTAATGGTTTTCATAGCTAACTCCTTTTTTCTCCTTTGCTTGCAGCAGTTCTGCCGCAGAAATGATAAAGTATAATGTTTTTATTCAGCATGATATGCCGAAGAGGGAACGAAACAGGTTTCTGTTGCCTGTATGGCATCTGCCACGCAGGAAGCGGTGGAAAAAGCGATCTGTAAGTTAAAGCCACCGGTGTAGGCATCTACATCCAGTAGTTCACCGGCAAAATATAAACCGCTGCACAATTTTGAAGCCATTGTTTTTGCCTGCACCTCCTTGACGGAAACACCGCCTCTGGTAACGATCGCTTCCTTCAGGGAGCGTCTTGCAGTCACGTGCAGCGGAAATGCCTGCAAGCCCTTTACCAGTGTGAACCGCTGTTCTCTGGTCAGTGCATTTGCCTTTGTTTCCGGCGGAACGGAAACGGTTTCCAGAAAGACAGGCACCAGTTTCAGCGGCAGCAGGCCACGGAAAATTGTTCCCATTGCTTGGTTGGGATGGGCGGCACAGTCCCGCTGGATGCGTCTGTCCAGTTGCTCCGGCGTCAAACCTGGTTTCAGGTTCAGTACCAGTTGGCAGCTGCCGTCTTTGGGAATGGCATCTGGCAACAGGGAACTGGCGGTCAGTACCAATGGTCCTGACACACCGAAGTGCGTGAACAGCATTTCTCCCAGAGCCTCATACAGGCATTTTTTTCCGTTGTACAGCCGGAGCGATACATTGCGGAGCGAGAGCCCCATCAGTTCTGCACACCACTTCTCCTGTACTTCCAGCGGTACGAGAGCCGGTTTCGGCGGGACAATCGTATGGCCAGCCTGTTTTGCCAGTGCGTAGCCATCCCCGGTAGAACCGGTAGCTGGATAGGAGGCACCGCCGGTTGCCAGCAGAACCTGTTTGGCAAAATATTGTTTTCCGGATGCCGTCTGTACGCCGTTACAGTTGCCATCTGTGAGCAGCAGTTTTGTGACGGTTTCCCGATAAACCGGAACCTTTGCCTGCTTTAGGGCACGCTGCAAAGCTGCAACGATATCCTCTGCCTTGTCACTGACGGGAAAGACCCGATTGCCCCGTTCGATTTTCAGCGGGACACCGAGCAGTTCAAAAAACTGCATGACATCCTGCGGCATACAGCGGGTAAAGGCACTGTACAAAAATTTTGGATTTCTCGGTACATTTGCCAGCAGCGTATCCAAGTCACAGGCATTGGTGAGATTGCAGCGACCCTTTCCGGTGATGCGAAGTTTTCGTCCGATCTGTCCGTTTTTTTCTAAAATGACGCAGCGTTTTCCGGCATCTGCCAGCAGCAAAGCGGCAACCGTACCAGCAGCACCGCCGCCAATGATGAGTAAGTCGGTTTCCATTTTGTTTCATCCTTTTTTTCGGTTTTGCAGACGATTCCGTATTTTCTGCCGCCGTTCTTCCGTTGCGGCGGTATCAATTTCATAACCGGTTTCGGTTTTCTGCAGCACATCACCGTCTCTTGCCTGTTCTGGCAGCTGTTCTGCTGGTATCGTCTGCATCCCATTGTCGGTTTCCAGTACGGCAATACCGTCATCTATTCGGTCAATGATGATCATGATGCATCCTCCTAATCAAATGACCATTTCAACTCGCCGTTTTCTACCTTGCAGATCACAGTACCGTCCATATCCGTCCGATAGATTTTATCACAGTAAGTTTGAAAACGATTCAGAGCTTCTTCATGCGGATGTCCATAGGAGTTATCCGCACCGCAGGAAATGACCACATAGGTTGGCTGGATCTGTTCCAGTAAGGTTTCATTGGAAGAAGTACGGCTGCCATGGTGCCCTGCCTTAAACACATCTGCATGGATGCCACGCAGTGCACCACTCTCCAGCCAGTCT
Organism: Ruminococcus sp.; assembly: GCA_019417865.1. GTDB lineage: Bacteria > Bacillota > Clostridia > Oscillospirales > Ruminococcaceae > Ruminococcus_C. Next base: position 6,409 of record DYCW01000053.1, read on the forward strand.
GCTTCCTCTTCCTTTTCTGCATCACCGGTAAACAGAAACGTCTTTCCACCGCAGTCCAGATAAGCGGCAATCGAGTAATCGTTCAGGGAAGAGTAGCTGTTTTCTGCCGGCGGCGGAATCAACTGTAATGTGGTATGTTCTCCCAGTGTCAGCG
>DYCW01000054.1 GCA_019417865.1 Ruminococcus sp.
CTCGTATTCAGCATAAGGAAGATTTCGCCTTTTAACTCCGAAATCAACATTTCCTGTGACATATCAGTCAGTTTGCTCATATATGCAAGGTCAACTTTTGCCGTTTCAGCTATTGAGATAGCAAGTGCTTCAAGTGCCGTGTCAACGTGTTCAATCGGTTTTGACGGTCTGACCGTTCGCTTTGTAAAAATATCAGACTTTGCAATCAGTTTGTCCTTGTCAAACTCCTTTTCAAGGGTAAGAAGTAAGTTGTAGGAACAGTCATCACGCAGTACCTGACGGTTTTTACGGCTGTGCAGAAGTCCATACTTCTTGTAGAAATCATCGTACTGCGTAGAAAGCTTCTGCTGAATCGCCTTGATTTCATTTTCAGGCTTATCTTCTGCCTGTACTTTGAGAAGTTCACGAACTTGTATCACGTAAGTCGATAAATGCAGTCATTCGGTCATAGTCCTTAGATTTGCTGTCCATGACCTTTGAAACATCAAATTTTCCAAGTTTACTTTCTCCGCCTTTGAGGTAAATATCTCCCTTATCATCTTTGAAAAAGCTGAACGGACGCAGTTCGCTTGCGGTCATTGTAACCTGTTTATCGCTGAACTGAAAAACTTCACTTGTCCTGACAGCCGAAATCTGTGCATCAAATTTCTGTACAGCATCGTGAATCTGCTGACGTAAGTCCGCACCCTTAATCGACACACACATTGTATCGTCATTTCTGCCATAAAGTTTGTTGCCCTCTACAATTTTACCGAGTACCATTTCAGGATTCTCAGCAAAGTAACTGTTTACCCTTAAACCGTCCTCTGTTTTGCCGAGATGTACCCAATCGGGCAGTTCTTCAGGAGGTACAGAACGCTTCTGCAAAAAGATAATGTCGGAAGTAACCTCTGTGCCAGCATTTGCCTTAAATGCGTTATTGGGAAGTCTGACAGCACTGATTAAATCAGCCTTTTCAGCCAATTGTCTGCGGAAACTTTCATCTTTCTTATCAAGCGTTCCCTTTGAAGTGACAAAAGCAACAATTCCGCCGTCCTTGACTTTATCCAATGTTTGAGCAAAGAAAAAATCGTGAAGTTTCGTAGTTCCGTATTGCTTATCGGGAAAATTCAAATCACCAAACGGCACATTGCCGACAGCCACATCAAATGAACCGTTCTGAAAATTGGTATTTTCAAAGCCTGTGACCTGAATATCTGCATCGGGATAAAGCTGTTTCGCAATCCGTCCGCTGATAGAATCAATCTCTACACCGTAAATATGCATGTGTTCAGCCATTTCAGACGGCATTTTGCCTAAGAAGTTTCCGACACCGCAGGATGGTTCAAGGAGATTTCCGCCCTCAAAACCAAATTTTCCGAGTGCTTCATAAATTCCGTCAATAATCGCAGGCGAGGTGAAAAAGCTGTCAAGAACGGATTTTCTTGCATCTTCGTACTCTTTGGGAGTAAGAGCGTTAAACAGCTGTGAAAACTCCTTGCCCCACTGTTCATTGTCGGAATCGAAAGCCTGTGCCAGACCGCCCCAGCCAACGTATTTTGACAAAATTTCTTGTTCTTCGGGAGTAGCTTTTCTGTCCTCAATTTCAATTTGCTTTAACGTCTGAATGGCAAGCAGATTATTCCTGAATTTGGTCTTAGCACCGCCCTCACCGAGTTTATCGTCAGTTATGGTGAAATTCTGGGACTTGTTTTCTTCGTTTTGCTGAGTAGGTGTAGTATATGGAATTAGCTTTTCAATTTCACCATTCTTGATTGCAAGCATTTTCTGTGCATAATCGTCAATCTGTTCTCTTGTAAAGTAGCGGTTTTCAGGCATTCTTTCAAATAAGTCATTGATTTTCTCAATCTGTTTTTCGACCGTATCTGCCCACAAATGTTTTTCCGAACCTGTCTGCAAATAATAATCACAGTCCATTTTCAGCCTGCCTAAAAGCATATTGATTTCTGCCTGTGATTCACGGGAAAGTTCAGATTTTTCAGAAGAAATCGCTTCAATCTCAGGTTCTATATTTAATTCTTCTGCCTTAGCTTCACGCTGATTTTTCTGTCAATATCGTCCTGAGTAATATATTTATCATGCCTGATAAGTTCAGCCGTCAATTTTGCAACTTCCGTCCAGCTGAAATTAAACTTTTCCTCGCTGATACCGCCTTCCGTACTTCTGACCGTAAACTGCATACCCTTAGAATCATAATCAACCATAAAAATATTGCCATCAGCAGTATGACCGCCTGTGCCGTACTCATTTTTCAGAAAATCAGCAAATTCCTTATTGTTCGGATTATGTTCCTGAAAAAATTCCGCAATGCGAAACTTGCCATCCTGAAAGCCGCTCCCACGCATAATTTCCTTGTGAAGTTCTTCAAAGCGGTTGACATCTGCAACAGGTTCACCGTACTGAATCGGTGTATAATTTTTTGTAGGTGTAGACTTATTTATTGGCTCAGGTTCGCCAAACAGCGTAAGCTGCTCATAGTCCTGTTCATTGTTTCCGAAAGTTTCCAATTCCTTGTCGGGAACAAAGCCAAGTCCTGCTTCGGCAATAATGTTCTCATCAAAAAGCGGAGCATCGTCAGTAATTACCGTTTCAGCCGATTTTTCAGTAATCGGTTCATCTTTAGCAAGTTCCTTTTCAGGCTCTACAAACTGAACATCAGTAATTTCCGCTTCAATCAGATTCCAACGCTTGATATATTCATCAGCCATTTTCATAGCTTCATCAGCGTTTTTCGCCTGACACCGCATAGGCGAATTCGCACCGCTTTCCTTATCATAGATATACACATCGAAAGTTGGTAAATCAGATTTATGTTGAGTTTCATGCTCTTTCATGTGCTGTGCCTTTTCAGTAAGATACGCTTCTGCTGTCGGCAGATAAGTTTCGAGCGTACCCGTTTCATCAGCCTTGATAGGATTGATGTCAATGGTGTAACCCTCAAGCGTAAGTTCTTCATCATGAATGATATTGAAAAGAGCATCTTCCCTGAGGTCGGAATCAATCTCAATCACCACATCAATATCGGAATCAGCTTTTTCCAGTCCACGGGAGCGTGAACCTGTGACGGCTGCACTGCCAATTTCAGCAGTTACTCCGTTTTCTTCAAATACTCTCTGTACAAAGTCCTTGACGATGTTTTCAACCTCAACCGGCTTGAAATTGTAGAACCTGAAATTTTCTTCGGTTTTTTCTCTGAAATCAGCAATTGCAGGCGGTTCGGCAATTTCCACGTCGGCAAATGTGCGAATAGGATTATCATTTTTGAAACTGTTGAAGATATTTATTTCTTCTGCCGTCATTTCAGCATTTTCCTTTAAGAAAGGTACAATACTGTCAAGAAGATAATTCAGTGATTTACGGTCATCTTCGCTGTTGTAGGGAAATCCCTTTGCCAATGCACCTTTGGCAAACTGTTCAATATGGTCAATAAGTGTTCCGCCGCCCGTACCTGCACCGTCACCAATATCAAAACGTCCCGAATGGGTAAATTCCTGTCCGTTAATCTTGGTAGTAACAGTAAAGTCCGTTTTCTTATACCAGCCTGCATGAAGTTCTGGGATATTTCTTTCAGAGTGCTGCTTTTCATCAAGATACTCAATTATCGCATTTGCAATAGCGAACAACATATTGGGATTTTTCTGTACAAAATCATAAAGCAAATCGCTTTCCGTAAACCACTCACTATCCTTGTCACCAAAATGGAATGAAAGCGAGTTTTCGGGCATCTCATCATTTTCAGGATTATATATTTCCTCAAAAGATGCAAGTTCCTCACGCTGTGCAATTTGCAAGTCAAATTTCTGCTTTGTAGACAGAAGCATATCAAGCTGTCTGCTGTTATCAAGAAATCTGCTTGTATCATTTTGGTCGAGGTAAGCAATCAACAGATTGTTCATTGTACTAAGCTGACTGATGTCATAATCTTTTGAAACGTAATGTTCAATGACGTTCGCCATATTGTTGCGTGAAGCAATCTCAATGGAAGAAGAAAGAGACTGAATCTGCTGACTGTCAAGTCCCATATTCTGCAAATTTTCAAGTATCTGATTTTCGCTGACGATCTGACGGAGGATAGCGTTAAAACGCTGCGCCTGTTCTCTTTCTGTTGTGAACATGACTTTGCCGTCACGGATAAGTCCCGAAAATTCCGCACCACGCTCAAAAAGTTTAGGCTCAATCTTGTGGTACTTTTCAGGAGTGAGAGGAGAAACAAAGAAATGGCGATTTCGGATTTCTCTGTATGGCTTGTTGCCGATGATTTCCTGTGAAGCCTGTCTGCTGTTCTGAATCATCGGCTTTCGCATGGTCTTAACTTCGTCACGGATAGTGCTTATCCGAGTCATATCAACTTGTGATACGGTCATTGCAGCCTTGCCACTGGGGTAAATCCTTGCTGAAAACTGAATATTTGCCTTGTTTGCAAGTTCAGCCATTTTAAGAATGGTTTCCCTATCATCGTTGATATAGGTTTTCTGCGGAATATATTTGTAATCGGTATTTCCGATGATATTTTTGTCCTGCGGAGTATGCTTCCTGCCTGAATGTATCTTCATGCATAACAGCAACGGTCTTATCTCTGTTATCCGTTGCTTCCTGCCAATAAGTATTGCCGTATAGCTTCATTTTTTCTACTCTCCCTTGTAATATGTCATTCCAATCTTTTGCACCTTGTGGTGTTACTCTTTTCATGGCAGAATACTGAGCAATCAGCTTTTCGGCAAATTCGTTTCCTGCTTTATTGTTATCTGTGCAGATGTATATATTTTTAGGCTGTATTTCGTATCTTTTCATAGTTTCCTCTACAACGGAGGGCTTCACACCCGCCATTGAAATCAACCTGTAATTGTCAAGTTCAGGGTGCAAATCTGCGAAAGAAACAGCATCAATGGCACTTTCAAAAAAGTAGGCATTTACGGGATTTCCCTTAGCCATTTCAAAGCCATAACCAATTGCAGAACCTTTTTCGATTGATTTGAATTTTCCGCCTGATGTGCCGACTTTTTCAGCACCAACAAGCAAGCCATTTTCGTCAAAAATTTTGAATACCGCATTGCCAGTCTTTTCTTCCTGAGATAATTTTCCCTCAGCAATCAGTCTTGCAATTGAACCTGCTGACAGACCACGGACAACGTGCAGATAACTTGTCATACGGGTAATATCTTTGCTGTCATGAACTGCGATTTCACACTTTTCAGGCGGTTCGACTTCAGGCTCACTGTGATAGTAATCCTTAGTCGAAATCGTATTTTCATCGCTTAGAAGTTCCACCGCTGAAATGAAATCAAGTCCCATAAATTTTTGAACAAACTGAATATTGTTTCCGCCTTCATCAGTTGAAAACTGAAACCATTTGCCACGCTCACCGAATTTGTTGTCCTTAATATGCAGACTGTCATGCTCTGTGAGAACATACTCCTTGCCGACTTTTTTCAGAGAAAATCCCTGACTTTCGAGAAATTCGGGCAGATTGACAAGATTGGCACGTTCAATCTGTTCAGCCGTTACTCTCATGAAAGTTCCTGCCCTTTGCCTTTGGCTCTGGTCTGTTTCGGCTTTTCGCCCTTGACTTCCTGTGCAAGCTTTTTCATCTGTTTACGGCTGAAATAGGCAGGAGCTTCTGATTTGCGTATGGTTACCGCCGATTTATCGCCGTCAAGTCTTGCAGAATACTGTATTCCGTCCTTTTCAAACTTCTGCATGGTTTCCTTTGCTTCACTTTCGGGCATAGTTTTGACTGACCTGCCCTCTTTGGGAATCTGTTTGAAAACTTCGGGATTGATAAGTTTAACGTGCGTATCTTTTGCCTTATTTTCGGCAGACTTAAAAGCACTCTCATTTACCTTTGAAACTGTGATTGTCACACCCTTATCAGTTTCAACCGCAGAAAATGGTATCTTCTGTTTTTCAAGTTCGGTCATAATCATCGCACCGACTTTTGCAGTTTCATTGGTGATAACCCTGTCATCTTTCGGAATTTTCTTGTAATAATCAGGACTGATTTTTCTCACTTCCGAACGGAATTCTTTTTGCTGAGGTTTCTTTTCTTGGGCAAAATCCGAAAGTTTTGCTGTACGAAAATAGGTATTCTGGTCATTTCTGTCACCTTCAGCAATACCGCCTTTTCCACCGTTTACAGCCATAAGCTGTACTTTATCGCTGTCAAGCTTAATATCAACAGAAAACTTTGCCTGTGTACTCTGCATAATTTCGGCAAATTCAGATTCGGAAACAGCTTTGCCAACTTCCATTAAAGCAGCAAACGGCTTTTCGCTGCTGTTTGCAAGCTTCAGAATGTCATTGGCGGTTATATCATCAACTATTCTGAACTTGTTTTCGCCGAACTGCTCAAAAGAAAGCAGTCCGACTTTCTTTTCGTTCTTTGATACAGTAGATTTTGTTTTGACAGGTGCAGGCTTTTCAATCTGCTTTTCAGCCGATGACTTCATAAACGTCCTTGCAAACAAATCAATAAGCCCCGGATTTGCCGAATCAAGGAACAAATTCCGCTTTTGGAACTGCTGCGGAACATTTGCCAGCGTATCCCTTGAAAAATTTTTGACCTCCTGCGAAAGCCTGCCGTCCAATGTTCCATTCAGTGCATTTGCCAGAACATAGGCAATTCTGTCATCAGAGAACTTCTCACGCACATCGCTAAGTGCCATTAAGCGACCAACGTGAAACATCGTAATTTTGCGAAATTGCCTGTAAAATTTCTTTTGCACACTCCTGATTTGCCTTTGCTGACTCTCTGAAAGCTTGAACAGTTGCATCATCGCAAGTGGAAAAATCAATTTCTTCAAGAAACAACGGAATATCGGGACGTTCTTCTTTTTTGCCGTTATTGATGATGCCGTCAATCATGCTGAGGTCATCTTCCATAGAAATTTCAGCATTACGGAGATATTCAGCGAAATCAATTGCAATCGTTTCAATTGGCTTGTCAAAATCGAAAACTTCGCCCTTTATCATGAAGTCCGTACTTTCGATTTGTGCTTCTGTATGTACAATGGTCTTGTCAACCGCAGGGTCGTTGATTTCGCTTAATTTCTGAGATTTTCCAAGTTTATTGATTTTTGATTCAAGTGTTGAAATATTTGCCTTGACTGATTCGATTTTCTTCCCAATCTTGTATTTTTCACTCATGGAATCGGCATTTTCATACTGTTCAGACAGCTTTGCAAGCTTATTTTTTTCGCCATTCATATCAATGTTCAGAAGTTCTTTGGTGCTGTTACGCAAGCCGTTCATCGCTTCTGTGAAAAGTTCTCTGCGGAGCGTCGGATTTGGAATCACAAACGATTTTATAAGATTGCTGAAACTGCAGAGTTTTTGTGCTTTCAGCCGAGTAACGGCAATTCTGTCATCAAGTTTTGAAACCTTATCCGTATTCTTTTGGATACTGTTTTCAAATTTCGGAATCTGCCTTTCGTGAATCGACTTGATTTTATCCTCATTCGCTTCAATGATTTTTAGAGTGACTTTCGGAAGTTTACCGCTGTCAACCAACTCTTTCAGCATGGAATTTGTAGCTTCAAGCCGTTCTGCCTTTTCCTCAAGCACAGCAATTTTATTTTCACTCCTGCTGATTTTATCCTGAATTTCCGCCTTGCGTTCCTGCAAATCATCAAGCCTGTCCATGTGACTGTCATAGCTTGCGTTGAAAATAGGGAGCAATGTTTCGCTCTTATGCTCATTTTCTTCGATTTCAGGCTGTTTCTTTACATCTTCATTATCCTGCGTAGGCATTTATATCACCGCCAAATTTATATTTTTCATCTTGTTCGCTCCATATTTCTAAAGTGAATTTTATCCTTAGTCGTTTCATCTCTTTGAGCCTGTTTTTCGTCCTTTTTCGGTTCATTCTTCAAAAGAATATCCTGTTCAAGGATTTCTTTCACATTCTCAGTATCACTATGCCAGCAGTTGACATACGTCTGTGCAAGCATGATTTGAATGTCAGTCGGCTTGCTTTCAAGCTGTGCCACTGTTACTTCCAGAACATCAGCAATTTCAGGGAGCAACAGCCTTGCATAATACTTGCTGTCAGGCTCGGACAAAAATATAAGCATTTCCTCTGTATACGGCTTCATCGTTCATCGACCATTCTTGCAAGTTCAATTTTATCCGTACCGATTGCAAATTCATACATGAGATTCAGCTTTTCATTTTCTGAAAGTTTCATCAGGCTGTCGATTTCAATGCCCGTATTCTCCGCAATTTCATTCATGCCGAGGATAAGCGTACCTTTCCGCCACAGCCTTTCGATTTCCTCATACTGCTTATGTGCCGAAAGTTCATCGCTTGCTTCATATTTTTTAGTAGCATCGCAAATTCCCTCCTGCACTTCTTCGGGCATCTCACGGAGGTTATCCGTGAGAATACCGAGGATATTTGCGGCCTTTCTTAAAGTTTCAATATCCATGATTATTCCTTTCTTGTCGCCCAGTTGTAGTAGGTTTTGCCGTTAAACGTGTTTTCGGCTATTTTTGGAACAACAATCGTCTTTCTGCCGTTTTTAATGTAGCTTGTTTCCTTACCTGAAAGCAGGGATTTGACTTGTCCCTCAGAAAGTTCCACGCCGAAAACTTTAGTCAGATTCATACCACAACGTGAGGAACAGTACCAGCCATATTTTCCCTTAATAACAGCATTCCCGCACTTTGGACAGTTGCCGATACTTGCCTGATTTTCACCGAAAGAAACCGAATTATCGACCTCACCGTACTTAGAAACCAGACCTGTCACAAAGTTATTTATCTCATTCATAAAGCTGTCAGCAGAGAGATTGCCATGCTCCACTTCAAGCAGCTTGTTTTCCCAATCCGCCGTAAGCTGTGCGGACTTGACCTCATCGGGCATCACCTTGATAAGATTTCTGCCCTTGCCGGTAGAAATGATTTTCTTGCCGTCACGCTCGATGTAGCCGTGTTTTACAAGGTTTTCAATGGTATTCGCTCTTGTGGCAGGAGTGCCAAGTCCCTTTTTCTCAGCGTTTTCGTCAAAATCTTCCGAACCTGCGTGTTCCATAGCCGAAAGAAGTGTATCTTCTGTATATGCCTTTGGCGGAGATGTGAAATGTTCGGATTTTGATGCCTTTGCCGTAAATGTCATACCGTTCTCCAAATTTGGCAGACTTTTTTCGTCAGACTTTTCAACTTCACCGATTTTGCTGTCCAAGGCTTTCCAGCCTGATTCAAGAACGGTTCTGCCTGTGGTTGTAAACTCCGTATTTTGGCAACTAAGTTTCACTTTGACAGAGCCGTACTTATATGCAGAAGCCGAAGTACAGAGCAGACGGAGTGCGACAAGTTTCAGAATATTCTGTTCACCTGTAGAAAGCGACGAAATATCACACTTCACACCGCTTTCAGTTGGAATAATAGCGTGATGACCTGTGACCTTGCCGTTGTTGATAACTGCCTTGAGATTGGGATTTTCAACACGTCCGAACTCAAAGTGTTCGCTGATTGCAGGAATAAGGGAATAGGCGGTCTGTTCCATATCGTCAGACAAATACTGCGAATCCGTGCGGGGATAGGTGACAAGCTTCTTCTCATAGAGTGACTGCATATAGTCAAGGGTCTGCTGTGCTGTATAACCGAACTTCTTGTTGGCTTCACGCTGTAAAGAAGTCAAGTCAAAAAGTTTCGGAGCAGATACGCTTTTGACTTCCTTTTTGACTTCACGCACAGTAACAGTTTTGCCATTGCAGGAAGAAGTAAGATTATCAGCTTCACTCTCATCATCAATTCTATTACTTGAAGCTTTAAAACCTACATCAAGATCTACTATGAAATATTTCTGCTTAACGAAATTCGCAATATCATCGTCACGCTTCACAATCATAGCAAGGGTAGGAGCCTGCACTCTGCCTGTGTTCAGGTGGGCGTTATACCTCACGGAAAATAGTCTTGAACCGTTCATTCCGACCAACCAGTCCGCTTTGGCACGGCAGAAGCCTGCCTGATAGAGATTGTCGTATTCGGAACTGTTTTTCAGCTTGTTGAAACCGTCCCTGATTGCAGATTCTTCGAGCGAGGAAATCCACAGCCTTTTCACAGGTTTTCTGCATTTCACAAGATTGTACACATAGCGGAATATACATTCGCCCTCTCTATCGGCATCTGTTGCACAAACAATCTCTGTAATATCGCCGTTTGTCATGAGTTCTTTCAGCACTTTGAACTGGTCTTTGGAAGCTTCTGAAATCTTAAACTTCCACTCATTCGGAATCATTGGCAACTGAGAAAAACTCCACTTTGCGGCCCAATTCTCCGAATATTCATCAGGAAACTTTAGTCCGACCAAGTGACCAAAGCACCAACTGACAATATAGCCGTTGCCCTCTATATATCCGTTTTTCTTATTTTTCGCACCGAGAACCTTTGCAAGTTCACGGCTGACGGACGGCTTTTCGCCGATTACAAGAATACTCATACTGAATACTCTCCAATCTCATCGCTGTCACGAAGTGCCTTATTGTAGCCCTTGTCATACCCTCCGTGATAAAGAATTTTTCCTGCAATAAGAGCAGTTCCGATTGCTGCTGCCACCCCGAAAATCTTAAGGAAACACTGATTAAATCTTCCCATTGAGCCACGAATATGGTATAATAGAA
>DYCW01000055.1 GCA_019417865.1 Ruminococcus sp.
GTGTAAAACTTGCTGAAAATTGAAAAAATACTTGATTCTGGTCGGAAAATGCTGTATAATAAAATTGTATGCCAAAATGGTATGCATGTATCCTGCGTCGATTCGTTTTCTCTCGGCAGAAAAGAACATCGGCGTTCGGACAACTACCATATGAAAGGAGTTTGAAGATGATTTATTCAAACGAAGTAAACAAAATGTGCAGTATTGCACAGGGCGTGAACCATGGTGCCGCTCCGATTCCGGAAGAGGCAAAGTGGGTAAAGGCAAAGGAAATTTCTGATATCTCCGGTCTGACACATGGTATCGGCTGGTGTGCACCGCAGCAGGGTACCTGCAAGCTGACCCTGAATGTCAAGGAAGGTGTGATTCAGGAAGCTCTCGTAGAAACGATTGGTTGTTCTGGTATGACCCACTCTGCTGCTATGGCATCAGAAATTTTGCCAGGCAGAACAGTTCTGGAAGCTCTGAACACTGACCTCGTATGTGATGCAATCAATACCGCTATGCGGGAACTGTTTTTGCAGATTGTTTACGGCAGAAGCCAGAGTGCGTTCTCCGAAGAAGGTTTGCCGATTGGTGCAGGAATGGAAGATCTGGGTAAGGGACTGCGTTCTCAGGTTGGTACAATGTATGGTACACTGGCAAAGGGTCCTCGTTATCTGGAAATGACGGATGGTTATGTCACAAAGATTGCACTGAACGAAGACGATGAAATCATTGGCTATAAGTTTGTAAACTTTGGCAAGATGATGGACTTCATCAAGGCTGGTGATGATGCCAATACGGCATTTGAAAAGGCACAGGGTCAGTATGGTCGTGTAGCAGACGCTGTGAAATTTGTAGACCCGAGAGAAGAATAAGGAGGATTTCATCCATGGCATTGTTTGAATCTTATGAAAGAAGAGAAAAGCAGATTCTTGCGGTTCTCAAAGAATATGGTATTGACTCCATTGAAGGTGCAGCAGAGGTTACAAAGGCAGCTGGTCTGGATGTTTACAAGATGGTAGAAGGCATTCAGCCGATTTGTTTTGAGAATGCAAAGTGGGCATACACCGTTGGTGCAGCGATTGCTATCAAAAAGGGCTGTCGGCGGGCTGCAGATGCGGCTGCTGCAATTGGAGAAGGCTTGCAGGCATTCTGCATTCCGGGTTCTGTTGCAGACCAGAGAAAGGTTGGTCTGGGTCATGGTAATCTGGGCAAGATGCTGCTGGAAGAAGAGACAAAGTGTTTCGCATTTCTGGCAGGTCATGAATCCTTTGCTGCTGCTGAGGGTGCGATTGGTATTGCAGAAAAGGCAAACAAGGTACGAAAGGAACCACTGCGGGTTATCCTGAATGGTCTGGGAAAAGATGCTGCACAGATTATTGCAAGAATTAACGGCTTTACTTATGTAGAAACTGAAATGGATTACTATACAGGGGAAGTAAAGGAAGTTTTCCGTAAGTGTTATTCCAAGGATGCAAACAGCCCAAGAGCAAAGGTAAACTGCTACGGTGCAAATGATGTAACCGAAGGTGTTGCAATCATGTGGAAGGAAGGCGTTGACGTTTCCATTACAGGTAACTCCACCAATCCAACCAGATTCCAGCATCCAGTAGCTGGTACATACAAGAAGGAATGTATTGACGCTGGTAAGAAGTATTTCTCTGTTGCATCTGGCGGCGGTACAGGTCGTACATTGCATCCAGATAACATGGCAGCAGGTCCGGCTTCCTACGGTATGACAGATACAATGGGACGTATGCATTCTGATGCACAGTTTGCGGGTTCTTCTTCTGTTCCGGCACATGTTGAAATGATGGGTCTGATTGGTATGGGCAACAACCCGATGGTTGGTGCAACTGTTGCTGTGGCTGTATCTGTTGAAGAAGCTGCAAAGGCTGGCAAGTTCTAATAGAAAATCACTAAAAATCAAAAAAGCCCCGTAGGTACTTTACTTACGGGGCTTTTTCATTTTTATCAAATTGCACTAAGTTGTCAGAAAAAATGCCATTTAGGTAACATATAGGTATCGAGCAGGTAACAAATAAAAGAAAAATTAAAGTGCATCTACTGCACTTCGTAACTGCTCTATTGTTTTATGTGTGTATACTTTTTCTGTTACGTCTACAGAGGCATGTCCTAAGAGCATTTTTTTAATTTTAGGGTTTGTATTTCGATTATCTAACATGGTTGCAAAAGTATGACGGCATTCATAAGGAATGTGATGAATTTCATTTTCCTCTAAATATGCTTTCAAACGATGATACAATCCATAATAATCCAGTGCCACACCATCTGTATCTACTGCAATTCCATTGTATTTGTTTTGTTCAAAATATCGAACAAGTGGTTCTATTTTCTTACAAATTGGAACGATTCTATTTTTTCCTGCTTGTGTTTTTATACCGCCTTGCATGGTGAGAGATTTCATATTGATACCGTTGTCGAATTGCATTGGTACAAGTTCGGATGGTCTCCAACCAGTATATATCATAATCAGAAGAATTTTTGCATAATGATCCTCTGATAGTGTCCACAAATGTAATAATTCATTAGCGGAAAATGGAACACGTTCTTTTTGTGTTTCTACAGTTGGTCGTTTCAAAAATTCAGCATAATTTTTTTTGATATAATCGTTTTTCATAGCAAATCGAAATATCAGTTTCAGCATACTTTGAATTCGTGCCCGAGTGGATGTGCCAACATCTGCAAAATCTACAATATCTTGCATTTGTGCAGTACGGATTGCGGCAATTGGCATTTTATATAGAGGTTCGCAGTAAGCATAAGCAGCTGTATACATCCTCGTTGCTGATTTTGATATTTCATTAAATTTTTCTTTGCTCCACAATTGATACAGATCTGCAAATGTCATTTTGGATGCATCAATATCATATGGATTCTCATTATATGCTGCAAGTGCTTCCAGTGCTTTTTTACGACTTGGATAATATCCAAGAATTTTTCGCAGTTGCCGCCCCTCATCATCGTATCCGTCTGTAATTCGAACAATATAAGGATTTCGCCGATTTCCGGACAGCTTCGTAATAGAACCATATCCATTTGGCAATCTCATAATTATAATCCGCCTTTCTGCGAAAGGCACCAATATGATTGTGAAAAAGGTGCTTTCGCTAAAAATGTTTATGTGATATAATGTAGTTGAGTGAAACGGTCAACTACAGAAACCGTGGAGGTGAGTGGCGGGGCAGTATAGCGGCAACCCCGCATAATTATATGGTTCGATTCTCCGTTAAGGCATCAATGAATGGCGCAAACAAGTAGCCCGTAAACTTATTTCTTTCAAATCAACTCGATTTTGCTGGAGATTCAGTCAATGCCGTTTCTCTCAATTTATTTGTGGAGGTTGATTTATGGCATTTAAAATCTTCCGTAAGAATTGTTGTGGACTTGATGTGCATAAAACTTGGATTTATGCCTGTATCGGTATCACCGATGCCAACAATCGTACAGAATACAAACAAACTCGCTTTTCTTCTTTCTCTAAAGGATTGCATGAATTAGCTGCATGGCTTGCAAAATACTCCTGTACAGAAGTTTGCATGGAATCATCCGGTAAATATTGGATTCCTGTCTTTAATATCCTTGAGAAAACCTGTTGGGTTACACTTGCTCCAATGTCATTAACTTAACACTAGCCAAGCGAGGTGAAATCTGCTAAAATAAAGAA
>DYCW01000056.1 GCA_019417865.1 Ruminococcus sp.
AATATATTGAAAATGATGAAAATATACCAAAGGCTGCAAAAGATGTTGCAGAAGAAATTATAAGTGAAAAAATAAAAAAAGATGGTGGAAATAATCAAGAAGCACAACCTGCTGCCGCACAATCAAATGCTGCAAACAATTAAATCTGCCTACAAACTGCACAAGAAACCGCAAATATTTTTGTGAAAAATTCCGATGTTGACATTTCTCAAAAAAGTGGTATAATAGAAAGCTTTACCTGAAATATAAGGAGTACTTAATTTTTTTGAGGTGAATACAAGTCCACGGTTTTTTCACGTTTGGATATGATCAGGAATAGAGTGAGGAAACATGCTGGACAAAAAGATGTTTAAAATAGCAAAGGGTTATGAACATGTCACAAAAACATTTCGGATTCCAAGTCCGCTTGCACAGCAGCTGGAACGGCTTGCCGGCAAGTACAACATTTCCTTGAATCAGCTGGTGATACAGTGTTTGGAATATGCGTTGCAGCATTTGTGTGAGGAGGATTTAGAAGAAGCAAAATTATGTTCCGATGAAGAACCCCCTTAGAAACAAATAGAACAATATGGCGAAAGGCGGTATCTTCGGATGCCGCTTTTTGATTTGACTTTTCCATTGGGACATGCTATAATGAGCACAATACATTTTACAAAAATAGGAGAATGACTATGTTGCTGCAACTGACAGATGTCAATAAAATATACAATGGAACACCGCTTCTGAAACACATTTCCCTTACCATTGAAGACCGTGACCGGATCGGTTTGATTGGGGTGAACGGCTGTGGAAAATCTACCTTGCTAAAGCTGATTACTGAAAAAATTCTGCCTGACCACATCCAGGAGGGAGACGGCGAAATCACCAGAAGCAGTCATACGACCATCGGTTATTTGGAACAGATGGGTGGTCTGGAAAAGGAACAAACAGTCTGGCATGAAATGCGTAACGTGTTTCAACCGCTGTTGGACGCTCAGACAAGAATGCGGGAACTGGAAACGGCGTTGGCATCCGGTTCGGAAACCGTTGCCGAGGAATATCACCGCTTGCAAACCTACTTTGAAGGCAATGACGGCTACCAGATGGATGTCAAAATCAAAATGGTGCTGAATGGTATGGGCTTTGGAGCAGATACCTATGACCGCCTGATTTCCAGTTTCAGCGGCGGCGAAAAAACACGCCTTGCCATTGCAAAACTGCTGCTGGAAGAACCCACCCTGCTGATTCTGGACGAACCCACCAACCATCTGGATTTCAAAACGGTGATGTGGTTGGAGGATTACCTGAAGGACTATAAGGGAGCATTGCTGCTCGTTTCCCATGACCGGTATTTTCTGAACCGGCTTTGTACCTCTATCTGTGAGATCGAACATGGTGTGCTGACCCGCTATAAAGGCGATTATTCCGCCTATACCGTACAGAAAGAAGCTGCTGTGGCACGGCAGCTGAAAGAATATGAATTGCAGCAAAAGGAAATTGCCAAGCTGGAAGACTATATTGCTCGCAATCAGACAAGAGCCTCCACTGCCAAAAGTGCACAGAGCCGGATCAAACAGCTGGAAAAAATCGAACGCATCGAAAAGCCAATTGTCTATCAAAAGCAAGCTCGTGTGCAGTTTACCTATGATGTGGAACCGCCGCAGCAGGTCTTGCAGGTGCAGGATAGTGCCATTGCAGTGGGCAGCGGTACAGAACGAAAGGTACTGGCAGAGCCAGTGAACTTTGAAGTTCGTCGTGGCGAAAAATGGGGCATCATTGGGGAAAATGGTGTGGGAAAATCGACGTTGCTGAAAATTTTACAGGGGGAGTTGCCGCATACCGGAAAAATTCGTTGGGCTGCCCAGACGAAAATTTCCTACTTCGAGCAGGAGAGTACCAATCTTCATCCAGCAAAAACCGTCATGCAGGAGATTCATGACCGTGTACCAACTTGGCTGGATTATGATGTGAGAAGTTTGTTAGGGAAAGTGCGGATTACTGGTGAAGAGGTCTATAAGCAGGTTGGTGTGCTCAGCGGTGGAGAACGGGCTAAGGTTTGCTTTGCTGTGATGATGTTGAATAAGGCAAATATTCTGATTTTAGACGAGCCGACGAACCATCTGGACATTGCCATGAAAGAAGTCATTGAGGATGCAATGAAGACGTTTACCGGAACAATTTTGTTTGTTTCGCATGATCGGTATTTGCTGGATCAGGTGGCAGATCATATTCTGGAGATTACCCCCGACGGTGTGAAAACCTACAAAGGTGGTTTTCAAAGCTGGTTGGATGCTACGAAAAAAGAAGCGGCGGCTGCCAATACAGCCGCACAGGCAAGCGTTGCAGAGCAGAAAAAAGAGGAGAAACCAACCTATCGTTCCAAAGAACAGCGTGCCAAAGCAGCACAGCAACGCAGCCGGATGCGGCAGCTGGAACAGCAGTCCGAGGAGATGCAGGCAGAGCTGGATGCCTTGAATGAGGAAATCACAAAAGAAGAAGTGTACAGCGATTTCAATCTGATGCAGGAGAAATGCAAACGGATGGAAACCCTGCGGGCAGAACTGGACGCTGCTTTAGAAGAGATGATTTTGCTGGAAGAGGAAATGGCGTAATTCATTTGCCGCAGGTGATTGTGGTCAATCTGTTTTTGCAGTTGACCGCATTCGCATATATTTTTGTGGAACGAATCGAAAAAGAATTTTGATTCCGGAAATGCCGTCTGTATTCCTTACAGGCGGTTTTTCTCTTTACAGCTCTCTAAAAATATGCTACAATAGAAAATAGAAACAGGAGGCGATTGCACATGATTTCGCAGATTTGGCATCATTTTTGTCTGATTACAAAGCATCGGCATAAGGTCATTGCACACTGCAAAAAGGCAGGGATCCTTTGGCAGGGGCTGCGGCACGATTTGTCCAAATACAGTCCAACAGAGTTTTTTGCTGGTGTCAAATACTATCAGGGAAATCGCAGTCCCAATGAAAAAGAACGAGAAGTGCTCGGTTATTCACTGGCATGGATGCACCACAAAGGCAGAAATCGTCACCACTTTGAATACTGGCTGGATTATGATCCAAAGACCAAGCAAATGCGTCCTGTCAAAATGCCGGCACGCTTTGTAGCGGAAATGTTCTGTGATCGTGTGGCTGCCAGCAAAATCTATAAGGGTATGGACTATGATGTTCGTTGTCCGCTGCAATATTTTCAAAATTCCACTTCCCGAAAAAGGGGATGGCTGCATCCAGAAACGGAACAGCAGCTGATGTACTTGCTGGAAGTACTGGCGAAAAAGGGGGAATCAGAGGCATTTGCAGCGGTACGAGCCATGATAAAAGCAGAGAAATTGGAGAAAAAGGAGAAAAAATCACATGCGACTGGTTGTACAAAGAGTCACACAGGCTGATGTTACGGTTTCCGGTGAAGTGGTCGGCACAATTGGAACAGGCTATCTGGTACTGGTTGGTATTGGACAGGATGATACCGAGGAAATCGTAAAGAAAATGGCAGATAAGATGATGCGGCTGCGGATTTTTTCCGATGAAAATGATAAGATCAACTTGTCTTTACAGGATGTCGGCGGTGCCTTGCTGCTGGTATCACAGTTTACACTATATGCAGACTGCCGGAAGGGAAATCGTCCCAGCTTTATCCGTGCTGGAGCACCACAGAAGGCGGAGCAGTTATATGAATATATGATTGCCTATTGCAAGCAGACAGTTCCGGTCGTGGAA
>DYCW01000057.1 GCA_019417865.1 Ruminococcus sp.
TATAAGAGACAGATGATACTGCACACAACCGTAATAATCCGCCGCAGTTCCATCAACAAATTTACAAAATCCATCGGTGCACGAATGGAATAGATATGATCCAGAGTTTCAATCTGGACAATGGTATCTTCAATCCGGTCGATGTCCTTCACCCGAAGGCGATACGCATCCACCAAAGGATTGTCATCACCAAGAGAATCGAAGAGCATTTCATAATCATCCATGCTTGCCTTCAAATCTTCAAATGATTCTTCTTTGGAATAAAAATTGACATCCGCAATGTTGTCAATCTGGCTCAACTGTCCCTTCAGAACACTGATTTGTTCCTCATTTGTATCCTCATTCAAATAAACAATAATCTCGTTTTTATCCTCAATGCCGCCTACCATAGAAGAGATATTCATATAGAACAGTGTCGCCACGCCAACCAGCAGCAGAGAAACCAGCAGCACACAAAATGAGGCAAATGCCATCATCCGGTTCTTCCAGATATTCTCCACACCTTGTCCGGCTAAATACTTCAAACCACTAACTTTCATGAATTAAATTGCCTCCAACTACTTCGTCAAACACAATCCGACCCTGCTGAATTGTGATAATCCGTCCGCCGAAATAACGAACCAGACTATGCTCATGCGTCACCATCAGAATGGTTGTGCCGCATTCATTAATTTCTCGCAGCAGGTCTACGATTTCATAGGAAAGTTCCGGGTCGATGTTGCCAGTTGGTTCGTCTGCAATGATCAGCTGCGGATCGTTTACCAGTGCTCTTGCAATGGCAACCCGCTGCATTTCGCCGCCGGACAGCTCATTCGGATAATTTTTTGTCTTATCCTGCAATCCAACCAAATCAATTACATAAGCCACTCGCTTTTTGATGTACTGCGTCGGTGCGTCAATCACACGCAGCACAAATGCAATGTTTTCATATACCGTCATGGACGGAATCAGACGGAAATCCTGAAAGACAAAGCCAATGGTACGCCGCAGAGCCGGCACTTGCCGCCGTTTCAGTTTTCCGAGATGGTAGCCGTTGACGAAAACTGTACCGCTGCTTGGATTGATTTCCTTGAGAATCAGCTTAATCATGGTACTTTTTCCCGCACCGGACGGTCCAACGACAAACGCAAAGTCGCCGTCATTGATTTTCAGATTGACATTGTGCAATGCATCGACACCGCCGGAATACACGACAGAGACATCTCTCATTTCCACCATGTGTGCTATACATTCCTTTCTGGGTTCGGATAACCTACAGACCGAAACTTCTTAGAACTTTGCTGGATTTGCAGACAGATAGCGTTTTACCATCAAGGCAATTTTAAAGATAATTGCGTGGTCAAACTCCCGCAGATCCAGACCGGTCAGCTTCTTGATTTTTTCCAGACGATACACCAGCGTATTCCGGTGTACGAACAACTTTCTGGATGTTTCAGAGACATTCAAGTTGTTCTCAAAGAATTTCTGAATCGTAAACAATGTTTCATGATCCAGCGATTCAATGCTGCCCCGTTTAAACACCTCATGCAGAAATGTTTCACAAAGTGTGGTTGGCAGGTGATAAATGAGACGTGCAATGCCCAGATTATCATAGCTGACAATTGCTTTATCCGTATCGAATACCTTTCCCACTTCCAGAGCGGTCTGTGCCTCCTTGAAGGAACGGGACAGTTCTTTGATACTGTCCACAATCGTACCGATACCAACATTGACACGGGTATAAAATTCGCCGCTGAGCGTATCTGCAATGGAACGTGCCAGCTTTTCCAGATCCTTGGCATCCACAGTCCCCTTGATTTCCTTTACCAGTACAATATCGCATTCTGAAATAGTAAAGACAAAATCCTTATTTTTATCCGGAAAAAGATTCTGGATGACATCATAAGCAGAAACATCATTGACAGAGACAATCCGAATCAACAAAACGACCCGATTGACC
Organism: Ruminococcus sp.; assembly: GCA_019417865.1. Lineage (GTDB taxonomy): Bacteria > Bacillota > Clostridia > Oscillospirales > Ruminococcaceae > Ruminococcus_C. Next base: position 1,940 of record DYCW01000057.1, read on the forward strand.
TCCGCACTGAAATGCAACTCTCTTGCTTTAATGACAATGTCCCCCGGCAGTACGTTATCCAATACCACATTTTTAATGAAGTTATTGCGGTCGTACTTCTCGTCATAATATTGTTTTACATTAAATAAAGCAATTGCAAGAATATTTGCGTATTTTGCAGCTGCATCGTCTACGCCCTCTACAAACACAGCATATTCCGGCTTGTTCGGAGAACCAAACGGCTTATATGTATATCCGTCCCGAATAAAAATATCATGGACATCACTCAGATCCAGAGAAACGAACTCATTGGTGGTGCCGACTTTGGTCAGATCACTGCATGCAATAATGGTAGCAGTATCATCCACCACGCCGACGGTCGCATCAATGGTATCCCGCATCTGATGGACAAGCCCTTGAAACAATCGATTCGACATATTGAAACATCCTTTCGTTTTCTATCTTATACAACAACGCAAAACGGTTTCTTGTCCGTTATTCGAGCAGACCGCTCGAATATATTAAAAATTGTAGCACATTCAACCGCAAAAAGATATAGACGAATTGTAAAATTTATATTTTTCATGAAACTATCACAAAAGAAATGCGACAAATGGGTAAATTCCTATGTTCATGCCGAAAAATAGAATCACATCTTTTCCGGGCAGTCAATTTTCAAAATTCGCAAGGTATTTCGCAGTGCCTGCTTCGCTGCCTTGCAAAGCAGCAGCCGAGCCTGCTGCAAATCCGGCTCTGCATGTTTGACCGTGCAGGCATCATAGAACTTATGGAACAATGTTGCCAATTCGGTTGCATACTTGGTCATTTCTGATGGATCATAAGCGGCAGCGGCGGCATCAATCCGTGACGGCAAAGCTGCCAAATGGCGAATCAACGCAATCTCCTGCGGCTGTTCTAACAATTGCAAAACAGACCAGTCAGCCTGCTCTGTAGAAACGCCAGCGTCTTCCATATTCCGCAGCAGACTGCAAATTCTTGCATGTGCATACTGCACATAATAAACGGGATTCTGCGAAGACTTTTCCACTGCCAGATCCAGATCAAATTCAAAGTGGGAGTTTGCTTCTCTGGTATTAAAGAAGAAGCGTGCCGCATCAATCGGAATTTCCTCCAACAGCGTGACCAGCGTAATTGCCTTTCCGCTCCGCTTGGAGAGTTTCACCACTTCACCGTCCCGCATCAGCATAACCATCTGCATCAGGACAACATCCAGCCGACTGGCATCCGCCCCCATTGCCGTTAAAGCCGCCTTCAGTCTTGGCACATAGCCGTGGTGGTCAGCACCGAGAATATCAATGGCACGGTCAAACTTTCGAGTCATCAGTTTGTCATAGTGGTAAGCAATATCCGGTACAATATAGGTGGGAATGCCATTGGCACGCACCAGAACGAAGTCCTTATCTGCACCGAAATCGGTTGCCTTAAACCAAACTGCCCCCTCTTGTTCATAGGTATAGCCACGATTGGTCAGTTCTTCTACCACACGCTTCACACTGCCATCTTTGTGCAAGGTACTCTCCCGAAACCAATTATCATAGACAATCCGATATTTCTTCAGATCCCGTTCCAGTCCGGCGATGTTTTTCGGCAATGCATAACCAACCAAAGCCTCTCGCCGTTCCTTACTATCACAGTGCACATATTGATCGCCGTAGATTTTCCGGAACGCTTCCGCATGTTCGATAATATCCACACCCTGATAGGCATCCTCCGGCATCTCTACAGACGGATCAAACAGCTGCAAATACCGCACTTCCAGAGAAGTGGCAAACTTTTCAATCTGATTGCCGGCATCATTGATGTAGAACTCCCGTTTGGCATCGTATCCAGCCCAGTTCAGAATTTCTGCCAAACTGTCACCCAGAGCACCGCCTCTGGCATTGCCCACATGCATCGGTCCTGTCGGATTGGCAGAGACAAACTCCACCAGAATCCGCTTACCAGCACCAGTTTCTGTTCTGCCGTAGTCATCTCCTTCCTGCAACACCGTTTCCACTGTACGGGAGAACCACTGTTGCTTTAGGAAGAAGTTCAGAAAGCCTGGTCCTGCAATTTCCGCCCGTTCAAAATCGGTTCCCTGCAATTGCAGCTCATTGCAAATTGCTTCTGCAATCTTTCTTGGCGGCATTCGAAATGCCTTGGCATTTACCATTGCAATATTGGCTGCAAAATCACCATGGGATTTATCCGCTGGTACTTCAATCCGGAATGCATTCATCGGTTCTGCCGGTAGTGTACCGGCAGAAACTGCACGCCCAACGCTATCTAATAATAATGTATACAGTGCCTTTTCAGCAAGCTTCATACAATCTGCCATTTCCCGTTTTCCTCACTCTCTTTATGCTTCCTGTTTTGCTCTAAAAATCTCCAGATAAATCTCATTATCTGACAAAAAAGAGGCATTCGCATCCAGCGTATACCGCAGGTACAGCCGTCCGCCGTCCGCCGTCAAATGATCTTCAATTTTATGCGTAAAAATGCCGACCGTAATATCGCCGAACGGTGTCCCATACAGACAATAATGTTTTTTTCCAACCTCAATCATCAGATTGGAATTGGCAGATCCCGTCCGAACAATCGAAACCCAACGGCCATCCGTCCCCGTAATCTCTGTCGTAGAACCTTCAAAACCGGTGGCTTCTGATTCTTCATAAGAGACATACCATTCCTTTTCCGTATATTCGTATCTCCCTTCTGTCCGCAGTTCTGTTTCGTTTTCTTCCTCTTCGTTCCGCTGCACACTCCGCAAAACGATTTCTACTTTTTCTTTCAACAGCCTGCCTCCTTCTGCCAGCCGCTCTGATAGACCGTACCAGTCACTTCTTTTTGTAAAAAATGAGCCGCATTCTCTGTGAACAACTCTACGCTGTCACTGACATAATAAATATTTTTTCCTTTTTCTATTCGGTCACTCAGCAGATTTTTTTCTGTAAGGCACCGCTTTGCATAACCTGCTGTCTCTGCCCCCGGAGAAATCAGTGTGACATTTCCTCCCATGATATCGCCAATCAAATCAGCAATGACTGGATAATGCGTACAGCCCAAAATCAGGGTATCCACTTCCTGTGCCTTAATCGGGGCAAGATACTCCTCTGCAACCAGACGGGTCACTGGATTATGAAAATCCGTGTAGCCGTTTTCTACCAGGTGAACAAACAACGGACATGCCTGTGTCACCACAAAGTAATCTGGATGCTGTTGGAGGATGGCTTTTTTATAGCTTTCACTTTTAATCGTCGCTGGTGTTCCGATGATTCCAATTCGTTTGGTACGAGTTGCCACACAGGCAGCCGCCACAGCCGGATAAATGACACCGGCAAACGGCATATCGGTTACAAACGGCTGGTCACCGACGACAGAGCTGACTGTTCCGCAGGCAGCAATAATCATCTTTACCTGATGCTGCCGCAAAAAAGAAACATCCTCTCTTGCATAACGCAAAATCGTTTCTGGACTGCGGCTGCCATACGGCACTCTTGCGGTATCTCCAAAATAAATGATATTTTCATGCGGCAGCAGACGATTCAGCTCTTTGACTGTCGTCAATCCGCCTAAGCCGGAGTCGAATACGCCAATGGCATCATTCTTCATGTCTTCTATCCTCTCTATCCTATCGCTGTATGGTTTCAGAACAGATTTAATACATCCGTTCTGCATTTTCCATCGCCTGTTCTATCAGCTTATCCACTAGATAAGACTGTGACATGCCAAGATGTTCCATCAACTTCGGATACATACTAATGTTAGTAAAGCCTGGCAGGGTGTTGATTTCATTCAAGATGATCCCGCCGTCCTTTTGCAGGAAGAAATCCACACGGGACAAGCCCTTACAGCCCAACGCCTTGTAAGCCTTTACCGCAGTCTCCCGCAAAGCATTCGACTGTGCATCCGTAATCCGTGCCGGTATATACAGCTGTGAGGTCCCTGTGATGTACTTGTCTTCGTAGTCATAAAATTCCGCCGCTGGCTGAATCTCCCCAACATAAGAGGCAAACGGTGCATCGTACCCGAACACTGCCACTTCCAGTTCCTTTCCGTCAATAAATTCCTCAATCACCACCTTGCAGTCATGAGAAAATGCAATCTGAATGGCTTCTTTTAAAGATTCCATATCATTGGCCTTGTTGACACCGACAGAAGAACCTGCATTTGCTGGTTTTACAAAAACCGGAAATCCCAGTGTCTCTGCAATCGCCTCACAAGTTTCATCCATGCGACTGATTTCCCGCTGGCTGACCGATGCCCACTTTGCAGTGCGAATCCCGTTATAATCCAGCACCGTATGCGTCATACATTTATCCATACAGAGGGCACTGCTAAGTGTACCACAGCCGACATAGGGCAGTTTTGCCATTTCCAGCAAGCCTTGTAACCGACCGTCCTCACCATTTCTGCCATGCAGAACCGGAAATACCACATCTACCTTTTTCACATAGGTTTCCCCATTCTCGATGGTAATAATCCCCTTATGAATCGGGTCAGGGGAAATAATCGCAGCCGTGCAGTCTGGATTCATTTCCCAGGTGCCAGCAGCAATTTCGCTCACATCGCCCGGAAAATAGAGCCATCTGCCCTTTTTGGTAATGCCAATGCAGATGATTTCATATTTATCCTTTGGAATGCTATTGATGACATTGGTTGCAGACATTAAGGAAACTTCATGTTCACTGGAAACGCCGCCAATAAACGGCTACTCTGATTTTTGCCATAGAAAAAACTCCTCACTTTTATGCATTTACAGAAAGCTACCAAAAGCTCTCCATACAATAATCTATTTTATTATAACAGAT
>DYCW01000058.1 GCA_019417865.1 Ruminococcus sp.
GAAACTGAGGAAACCTGAGCTTCGGAACATTCTCACTATTACCGTTACTTGAGGATACATTTCCCATAAAAATCAATCCTCCTCGCCAAACGGAAATGCCAAACCAAGTTCGTCAAAATAAGGCTTTAACTCCTTATCAATTTCCTTGATTTCCTTATTCAATCTGCGGATATTTGCGGCAACTTCGTCAAGGTCAATTTCGGGTTCAGGCTCAAAGGTGTCGACATATCGGGGTATATTGAGATTGAAACCGTTCTCAGCAATCTCCGCCATGGTTGCCACATGAGCAAACTTTTCAACATCTGTACGCTGTTCGTATGCGTTTACAATTTTGTCAATATCGCATTCACGCAGAATATTCTGATTTTTACCTGCCTCAAAGTCCTTTGATGCATCGATGAACAGAATGTTATCCGTGTTGCTGCCTCTATTCTTTCTCAGTACAAGAACACAAACAGGAATTCCCGTTCCAAAGAACAGATTGGCAGGCAGACCAATTACTGCATCAAGCACATTGAGATTTTCAATCAGGAATTTTCTAATCGTTTCTTCCGCACCGCCTCTGAAAAGCACCCCATGAGGAAGCAGCACAACCGCTCTGCCGTCCTCGTCCATATGGTAGACCATATGCTGAACAAAAGCAAAATCAGCCTTTGACTTCGGAGCAAGCTTGCCATACTGGTTGAAACGGTTGTCCTCAAGGAATTTGCTGTCAGCAGACCATTTCGCAGAATACGGAGGATTTGCCACCTGCACTCTGAAATGCTCCTCACCGAAATTATCATTCTCTAACGTATCGCCGTTGTAAATTTCAAAGTTTCGATACGGAATACCACGCAGAATCATGTTCATTCTTGCAAGGTTATATGTAGTTGAGGTCAGCTCCTGTCCGTAGTAAAGTCTGACATTTGCATAATTTTTCAAACGAAGCAGAAGTGAACCAGAACCGCAGGTCGGGTCGGCAGCAGACTTTACATCGGTAAGCCCAAGACAAGCCAGTCTGCAAAGCAGTTCCGCAGGACCTGACGGCGTATAGAATTCGCCTGCTTTTTTTCCTGCTGTAGCCGCAAACTGTCCGATCAGGTACTCATAAGCATTTCCCAGAACGTCAATTTTCGTGTCCTCAACGCCGAAGTTTATCTCGTCGAGAGCTGCAATAATTTTTGACATAACAGCACTTCTGTCCTTGACAGAATGTCCAAGCCTTGAAGAATCAAGCTGCATATCCGAAAATAGTCCCTCAAAATCTTGTTGACTTTCATTGCCGATGGTTGACTCCATGAGAGAATTGATCGCACTTTGCAGAAACTCAATATCAAAAGAGCGATTCTCTACCATTTTCACCATATTGCGGAACAAATGCTGCGGTTCAATGACAAAGCCAAGGTCACGCAAAGACTCCTCAATAATAGCCTCCTTATACTCCTCATCCTCCCACGCATTTTCATAACTGATATGATCATCTTTCAGCAGATTCTCCATATACTTTTCTGTCCTGTCGGAAAGATAGTAATAGAAAATCATGCCGAGAATGTAATTCTTAAACTCATATGCCTCCATGTTTCCACGAAGTGCATTTGCCATTGCCCAAAGTTTCTGGCAAAGCTCCTTCTGGTGCTGCTGAATATTATCCATAATTTGTGATTCCTCCGTAAATACACCTCTTTCTTTATACTTGAGGTGTATCTGTTTGATTTTTTATAGTGCCTTTGCTAAAAGGCACTTTTAATTACTATATCTATCAACATGTCCCTTGATAAAGTCGACAATTCTATTTACAAGTGAACGTTTTTTCAAAAGTGGCATCGGAATTTGAATTTTATCACGAATATCGCCCGGATTCAATACATTTGTAAACTCGTACTCCGCTATTTCGTTTTGCAGGATTTCGGGATCAATATCTTCCTGTTCGGCAAAAGTCTGTATCTCCTCATTTTTTCGTTTGTTTTCGTATGCGTTATATTCAGAATCTATATCTTCACTGCCCTCAAATCCGGATACTACTTCATCAAGGAAGGATCGCAGAATATCGATTTTCTTATGCAGATGTATATTGTCAGAACGATCAAGTTCTTCCTTGATATTCTCAATGTCTTTGTCTCTTGTTTGCCTACTTTCAAAGTTAATATTACGTATCAGATTCATGATATACGCAACATTGATGCGGTCACTTTCAATCAGTTCAATGCAGAAATCCACATCGTTCAGTACAGAGGCAACTTCCTTACCATTGTTTACCCTGCGGTAAAGCATTAGATATTTGCTCTTGTAGTCCTGAAATTCCTGATCCGTCATATCAAGGTCACTGCGGTCAATGCTGAATTCAACGAATGTTTTCAGAGAAAGCATATAACGTGACAATTCCCGGAACAACACGACAAATTTTTTCTGGTCGTCCTCCGACTGGAGCAAGTCAATTTTCTCCGGTACAAAGGCAATTTCTCGTATTTTCGCTGTTATTTCGTTGAACTTCTGCACATAGAATTCAAACGATTTTGTTATCACCTCATCAACGTGACCCTGCGAAAACAACGCAAGAGCCTCATCAGTTTTTTGTTTCAAATTACGGTAGCAGACAATAATACCCCACGGTTTTGTTTCCTTTTCTACTCGGTTGGTACGGCTGTACGCTTGCAGCAAGTCATGATACATCATATCTTTGTCAACATACAAAACTGATAACGGCTTACTGTCAAATCCTGTGAGGAACATATTTACAACAATAAGGATGTCGAGCTGTTTCGTTTTTTTGCCCTTGACTCTGTCGGAAATATCCTTATGATAGGCTGCGAATGTATCTGTACTGAAATTGGTATTGTACATTTCATTGTAGTCAGCTATAATGCGTTCAAGAGAATCCCTTGAATGTTCGTCCTGCCCCTCATATTCCTCATTTGCTCCGAATGAAAAAATCGCACTGATATTCAGGTCGTGATTAATTTTTTTGAAAATGCTGTAATACTTTATGAGCATTGGTATTGATGAAACGGCAAAAATAGCGGTGTACTGCCTGTTTCTTGTCTTTGCCTTATGATTCTGTACAATATGATTGGCTACAAGCGACATACGTTCATCTGCCATATACAGCTCGCCTACATCAATTGCCTCAGTCATAGTAGAATCGTTTTCATCATAATTGCCCTTGAATGTATTGATACTGTCTCTTATACACATCTGACGCTG
>DYCW01000059.1 GCA_019417865.1 Ruminococcus sp.
AGGTACATATGGTTCTACCTTGCGGATATTGTTCATAAAAGCAGCAGACATGATGATTCATCCTTCTTTTTATAAATTATTGTTATCGATTCTGTTTCAGCAGATCCTGCTTGATATTCCACAGTGCAGTAGACAAGTCTACATAATAAGTGTGAGGATTTTCAAATCGCTTGACCTCATCCCAGAGTAATGCGATCTGTTCTTTGCAGTAATTGCGAATTTCCAGCAAAGATGGTTTTTGATAAACACATTTTCCATCCTGAAAAATCGGTACCAGCAATTCCCTTGCTGTAAAGTTCGTAATTTCTTTCGTCTTCCATGTGGCAATCGGGTCGAAAATAGTATGCGGCTGACTGTCGTCAATGGTTTCATGGTACAGGCAAAGTTCATCGGCAATTGCCTTTCCTGTTTCCCGATCATAAAACCGATAGACCTTTTTGAAGTGTGGATTCGTAATTTTTGTGATATTCTCACTGATTTTAATTTTCGGCAGAATGGAGCCATCCGGTTGTTCTATCGCAACCAGCTTGTATACGCCACCGAAAACCGGAGTGCTACGAGCCGTGATCATCCGTTCTCCGACCCCAAACAGATCAATTTCTGCCTTCTGGGTCATCAAATCCTGAATCAAATATTCATCCAGTGAGTTGGAAACGACAATTTTACAATTCTGCAAACCCGCTGCGTCCAACATCTTTCTTGCCTTTTTGGTCAGGTAAGCAATATCACCGGAATCCAAGCGAATCCCGAAATTGGTAATCCCCTTTGGCACCAATACTTCCTGAAAGGCTCGAATGGCATTGGGAATCCCACTCTTCAGCGTGTTATACGTATCCACCAGCAAAACAGCATTCTGTGGATAATATTCACAATAGGTCTTGAATGCCTCATATTCTGTATCAAACATCTGCACCCAAGAGTGTGCCATCGTACCGCTGGCAGGAACGCCATACAATTCATCTGTCAAGGTGCAGGCTGTTCCACCGCAGCCACCGATATAGGCAGCACGAGCCCCCAAAATGGCACCGGATGCCCCCTGTGCCCGGCGAGAGCCAAACTCTAAAACGGTTCTGCCGTCCGCTGCACGAACAATACGGTTTGCCTTCGTCGCAATCAAAGATTGATGATTCAGAGAGAGTAGAACAAATGTCTCCAACAGCTGTGCTGCAATCGCAGGGGCACGAATGGTCATAATCGGCTCATTTGGAAAGACTGGCGTTCCCTCCGGCACTGCCCAGATGTCACCGCTGAATTGAAAATCCCGCAGATAGGAGAGAAACCGTTCATCAAAGCACTGTTTGCTGCGGAGGAAGGCAATATCTTCTTCTGTGAAATGCAGATCCGTGATATAATCAATGACTTGTTCCAGACCAGCTGCAATGGCAAAGCCACCACCGTCCGGAATATTACGAAAAAATACATCAAAGTAAACTGTTTTCTGATAAAAACCGTTGAGAAAGTAACCGTTGCTCATGGTAAACTCATAGAAGTCACAGAGCATTGCATAGTTTTCCTGTTTCATTGGGTTTCCTCCATTTCCGACAGAATTTGCATCTGCAAATTTTTCATTACTGCAATAGCAGCATTCTGCAAAGTTGGATCGGGTGCAGCAATATAATTTATATCTATTTGAATCGGTACTTCCGGCAACGCTGTTTTACAGATGACAGCATTGGAAAGAACACAGATACTGGAAACCACACCGACCAGTTCTATACTAGCGTAGGTTTGTGTTTGCAGAAAGGACAGGAGAGCAGCGGAACCAAATGTATCCTTCTCAAAAAAACGATCTTGCGGCTGTACTTGTTCCGCAACCTGTGACACGAGTGCATGACCATCTGTTCCTTTGATGCAATGGGAGATGGGCAAATGCTTCCCCTCCTGCGTTTGCAGGTAGTCAGGTGTATGCGTGTCCATAGTAAACAGGACATCGTCCCCATTCTGATGGTAAGCGGCGATTTTTTCGGCAATGCGTCCAGCAAGAGAATGTGCCTCTGGAAAACCGAGTGAACCAGTGACAAAGTCGTTCTGATAATCTACAACGATAAGTGCACGCTTCATAATGAATTGCTCCTTTTTTCAAGTATACCGCATGGGTACTGCTTTTATTATACAAGTAAAATTTCTGTTTGTCAACCCAAGCGGTGTATACAAAATACCTTTTGGAAAAAGAAAGCATGCAAACAAAAATCAAGTGGTTTCATATCTGTTTTTTGTGTAAAATCACCTTTGACAGAAACCGAAAAAAGTAGTATCATAAATATATGATGTGTAGCAGACCTGCGTAAGTCCAATCAGGTATGCTGCACATTTTTTATTTTTGGTGTTATGATTCCCCTTCATAACTGCCAGAGGGAGGTGCACGCTATGAAACGAATCAAGGCGGCCTGCATCTGTCAGACACTGCATTTTATGCTGAAAGAAGATGCACCGAAAGACTATGCGGTTCAGCAAGTCAAAAACGATGTAGAACACTATAAAAACCAGTTGGAACGAAATCATACAAAGTATCGGATTACGGAAGAAACCACACTGGAGGATGGTTCCGTTCTCATCAAAATTATCAAACAATATAATCAAAGTCCAGTCGGTTCTTATTTGGACTAAGACCGTACATGCGTGTAGCCCCGTGCGTAAATCCAGCGTAACAAGGGGGTTACACGCTTTTTATTGTTCTAAAGAAAGGATGATAGTTTAAATGGTACAGAAAATTGCCAAAGAAAAAAAGAAAGATAAAATGCGTTCGACACCGCCATATCGGCTTTTGCTGAAAATGGGCATCCCCATGATTTTTTCTATGGTACTGCAAGCAATGTACAATATTGTAGACAGTGCATTTGTGTCCAACATGAAACAAGATGGCGAGGCAGCTTTAAATGCATTGACACTTGCATTTCCGCTGCAAATGCTCATGGTTGCCATTGGGATTGGAACCGGCGTCGGTGTCAATGCACTGGTTTCCAAAAGCTTAGGACAGGGTGATAAGGAAAAAGCAAGCCGTGCTGCCGGAAATGGTACTTCTCTGGCAATTGTGATTTATGTGCTGTTTCTGTTATTCGGCTTGTTTGGGGTTTCTCCTTACATTGCCTCACAAACCAGTGATCCGTTGATTTCTGAAATGGGTGTTTCCTATTTACGCATTTGCTGTGTCATTTCTATGGGAATTGTTTTTTTCTCCATTTATGAGAAGCTGTTACAGGCAACTGGAAATCCCCTTTATTCTACCATCGCACAAATCGCCGGTGCGGTTTGTAATATGGTACTTGACCCAATTCTAATTTACGGATGGTGCGGTCTGCCAGAACTTGGTGTCATTGGTGCAGCTTATGCAACCGTCATCGGACAGCTTCTTTCCTGTTTGCTCGCACTTATTTTTCACCTGAAAATGGACAAACAAATCTCCAATCGATTGCAATACTGGAAACCAGATGGCAATACCATCAAGGCAATCTATGCGATTGGACTGCCTGCGATTCTGGCACAGGCATTGATGTCTGTGATGACTTATGGCATGAACCTGATTCTGGGTTCCGTCAGCGTTGCTATGGTAACGGCATATGGCCTATATTATAAAATTCAACAGTTTATTTTATTCGCTGCCTTTGGTTTGCGGGATGCCATCACACCAGTACTTTCTTTCTATCACGGGATGCACAGTCGTGCCCGTATCCGCTACGGCATTCGATATGGAATGCTGTATACATGGATCATTATGTTGGCTGGAACCATCATTGTAGAAGCACTCGCTATACCGTTTACAAAACTATTCGGGTTATCTGGAGAAACGGAGATACTCTGCATTCAGGCAATGCGAATCATTTCAATAAGTTTCCTATTTGCCGGAACAAATATTGCTTTCCAGGGTATTTTTCAGGCATTGGACGGCGGTATGGAATCGCTGATCATCTCTGTGTGCAGGCAAATTCTTTTTGTACTCCCAGTGGCGTGGCTGTTTTCGCTGGCAGTTAAAGAAACAAATGAACACGCTTGGCTGATTTGGCTGACATTCCCGATTGCAGAATGCATTTCAATGGGAATTGGCTGCCTGCTGATGCGGCGAATACAAAAGAAAATACAGTAACTACTTTTCTAGGAATTGTTATACTTCTATCACATAATCTGCATTCTCTTTCGGTGCACAGGTTCTAAGGTAATAATGCTCTGCTGGAAAATACCGATGCTCATATTTTTCTTGAATCTGATGCGAATCGCCAATATACCCATCTCTTGCAAGAACTCGATTCCATCTGATTTCTTCTGGAACATCAATGTATATCATATCATCAAATACACCTTTTAATTCTTCTCTTTGCAAAAAAACACCTTCTATGATCACAATACTGCCAACAGGAATATCAATTCGATGTAAACGGTATATATCGTGCTCTTTGTCATATAATTCTATCTCTTTCCTGAGAGGATTATCC
>DYCW01000006.1 GCA_019417865.1 Ruminococcus sp.
GGCGATATTATCAAGCGGCACTTTGCCCTCACCCTCGCCAAACTCCACTTTTACATTGATTACGCTGTCGGGTTTTTTGTGGGAAAGCATTACAACCGTCTCAACATGCCCCGTCCCCGGGAACAAATCCACTGGCTGCACCTTTTGTACATTATATCCCATCTCCTGCAAAGCTGCACAATCTCTCGCCGCCGTTGCCGGATGGCAGGAAATCATTACAATTCGCTTCGGTTGCATTTTTCCCATTGCTTCCAATGCTGCTGCATCGCAGCCCTTTCTGGGCGGGTCTACTACAATCACATCCGGCTGCATCTGTTCCTGCTCCAGTCGCTGGGCAACGGTTCCAGCATCGCCGCATAAAAATTCTGCATTTTTAATACCGCTCTGCTGTGCATTTTCTCTAGCATTTTCTACTGCCTGCGGAACAATTTCCACCCCCAATACCGACTTCGCTGCATCTGCCATGGAAAGCCCAATTGTTCCAGCACCGCAGTATAAATCCAGCAGTGTTTCTGTACCGTGCAAATCTGCAAACTGTTTGGCAACATCATACAGTCGCTCTGCCTGTTCGGTATTCACTTGATAAAAAGCATGTGGGGAGAGGGAAATACGGTTGCCACACAGAATATCTGTAATCGTATCGGTCCCCCATAACAATTCATTTTTTTCTCCCAGAATGACATTGGTGCGTGCCGGATTGCAGTTCATGACAATGCTCTTTATTTGTGGAAAAGCAGTAACCAAACGCTCCACCAGCCCCTTTAGCTGCCGTGCAATTGGCTTTCGAACCACCAGACAGACCATTAGTTCTCCAGTGTGCCAACCTTGTCGCAGGTAAATATGCCGCAGAATACCAGTACCAGTTTTTTCCTGATAAACAGAAATGGATTTCTCTTGTATATATTGCAAAATCACATCCAGTATCTGCTGGAAGCATACCGGTTGTAACTTGCAATCCCGCACAGGTATCACACGATGACTTCGTTTGGCATAAAAACCGCAGATAGGTTTTCCGTCTGCATCCATTGCGACTGGATATTGTGCTTTGTTGCGGTAATGACAGCGATGTTCTCCGCCGATAATCGGAAGAAAGGTCGGATGTAATTTTCCGATTCTATGGAATGCATCTTGTACCAGTTTTTCTTTCCATTGCAATTCTGCTGCATAGGTGATATGTCGAAAAGTACAGCCGCCGCAGGCAGAAAAAGAACAGTCCGGTTCTATCCGACAAGCTGCTGGCGTTTCTATTTTAACAGCAATACCAAATGCATACTGCTTTAATACCTTTACAATTTTTACTTGCAGTTGGTCACCAGGAGCAGTATGCGGTACAAAGACTGCCATGCCCTGTATATGACAAACGCCGTTTCCATCTGGTGTCAAGTCTGTGATTTCTGCGGGATAGGTTTCATTTTTTTGTAACATGGATGGGTTCTGTATTTGTTTTTGTTTCACGGCGATTCCTCCATTTATATTAGTCTATCGTTTTACTTTTATGATATCATGTTTTTTTGTAACTGTCAAATGTCTGTTCCCCTCTTTACAGCAGGAAAAGTGATTATGATGAGAAATAATGATTTCTCTCTTCCATGTCACGCCAATTCTCTCTTGCAAATGCTGCATAGAAATGATATAATATAATAGGTGATAAAAATGGTGAAGAAAGCAATTAAGATAGAATTGACGGAAAAGAAGAGGCTCAGATATACGCAGAAAAGACGCTTGGACGAAATCAAACCATTCAAAACAAAGGTAATATAATACTATACTCCAAAGGGTGCTGAAAATATCAAGGAAATCAGTGGAATAATCAAAGACTATGTCCGTCATACTTTAGACGGTTATGAGAAAAAGGGATTGGCTACATATATGAGTGCAGCAGGGGAAAAGAAAAGCATAGGTGTAAAAACGCAGACAGCGTTTACAAGGGCTTAAAGCTTCTGGGAGAACAAAATCTCAATGATTGACTCTATATGATTCTTAACCATGCAGCATATCAGCATCATAAAAAGTAAAAGACTTTGCTGCCGCTATGCATATCAATTTAATCTTCCTACCTCCATAGTCCCCAAATTTGAATTTGATCGAACACCTAAAGAATTCCTGTAACACCTTCTCTTTTTCCAACAAAACAAACCACAAAGAGGAATCAATCTATGAACTCATCAGAAAACATATACACCAACTGGAATCCATGGCATGGCTGCACTAAAATCAGTCCCGGCTGCAAATACTGCTATGTCTATCGTCAAGATGAAATGTATGGCAGCACGGCAGACAGCAGCCTTTGTCACAAAAATGCAGCTTTTGACTTGCCATTGAAAAGGAAACGAGATGGTACCTATAAGATTCCATCCGGCAAAATCGTACTTACCTGTTTTACTTCTGATTTTCTGTTGCCCGATGCAGACGCATGGCGTGCAGACTGTTGGAATATGATGAAACTTCGCAGCGACTGCTGGTTCTATTTTTTCACCAAACGAATTGACAGACTGGCAGAATGCCTGCCGAATGACTGGGGGGATGGATATGATAACGTCTTGATTGGATGTACCGTAGAAAATCAAGACAGAGCGGATTACAGGTTGCCAGTTTTTCTTTCCCTTCCCATCAAACATAAATCTATTATCGTGGCTCCTATATTGGAGAAAGTCGATATTTCCGCCTATCTGCATGACAACATTGAAGAAGTTTCTGTTGGCGGAGAATCCGGTGCTTCTGCAAGGCCATGCAACTACGACTGGATTTTAGATTTAAGACGGCAGTGTGTCGAAAAAAATATCCCGTTCCGGTTTCACCAGACAGGAGCCTGTTTTATCAAAGATAGAAAATTGTACAGAATCAAACGGAAAGACCAGCTTTCCCAAGCAAAAAAAGCAAACATTGATTATCAAATTGGGGCATGCTTTACCCCAGAGAAAATTTCCCACCAAACAGAGAAAGATCTCTATCGAGAATTAACGTTTTTTGATACGGAAGAAAAGGAATGAGGAAAAAATGCAGTTAGAAACAGAACGACTATTGCTGCGTCCTTGGCAGGACAGCGATGCAGAAGATTTATACCTGTATGCCAGTCACCCTGACGTCGGTCCGATTGCCGGCTGGCCGGTACATACAAGTGTAGAAAACAGTCTTGCGACCATCAAAACCGTATTAGCAAAGCCTGAAATCTATGCGGTTGTATTGAAACAAACCGGTCATGCAGTGGGAAGTGTTGGATTGATGATGGGAAAAGAAAGCGATATTGGTATCCCCGAAACAGAGGGAGAAATTGGATACTGGATCGGCGTACCGTTCTGGGGACAAGGATTGATTCCAGAAGCAGTTCGAGAATTGATTCGATATAGTTTTGAAGACTTGCATCTTGAAAAACTGTGGTGCGGCTATTTTGACGGAAACAACAAATCCAAGCGAGTACAAGAAAAGTGCGGATTTACTTATCATCACACCAATCAGAATATATTCTGGGAACTGATGGGAGATATTAGAACAGAGCACATTACTTGCTTACCAAGAGAAAACTGGATAAAAGAACATTCTCTATCAGAAAAAAACTTTGGAGGAAATCATGAATAAGAAAGAAATATCCGTTCTTTCCTGCTTATGCCTCTTAATTGCATTTATGGATATATCAGGATTTCCTAATATCTTGTTACAAATAACAGTGGCGGATATAGACGCATATATTATTCCATTGATAATTAATTTTGTTTTCATTGGAATAATCGCTTGGATAATTTTGAAACGATTTCACATTGATTTTGCATTCGGGTTTACAAAGAACGGTCTATGGGAAGGACTGAAAAAATATGCATTAGCGGGAATGATAGCTGGTGTATTCTCATTTGTAGCTTTCTTTATAGGATTATTTCCCTTTGACTATAAACCCACCATATGGAAAATTCTTGTTGAAGGCGTGATATATTACATAGGTGTCAGTATCGTAGAAGAGTTTTATGTCAGAGGATTGTTTCTAAATATTGTAGAAGCATTGTTCTCCAAAAATGCTCATAAAACAACAATTGCTATTGTTGTTTCGTCTATTGTTTTCGGATTGGGACATATTCCGGGGATCATTCACATGGGCATTGGCGTTATCTTTTTTAAGATTGTTTCTACGATTGGAATGGGTCTTTACTTTGGAACAATTTATAAGAAAACAAACAACATTTTTATACCAATAATATTACACATGTTTATCGATGTGTGTGCACTCCCATATTGCTTTACATCCAATATGCGTTATGAAAATATTAGCTGTCTCTTATACACATCTGAC
>DYCW01000060.1 GCA_019417865.1 Ruminococcus sp.
TTATATTAGGTACATTATGTCGGCATTTGTTATCTTAATAAAAAATAAAATTATTGAAAGTAATTATGTGAGTTCTTTGTTTAATAATATTAAAATAAATATTGAAAGCAACTTAACTTTATTTAGTAATGATGCTAAAATAGAAGAAAAGTATATATATTTCAAAAAGTATTACAATCAAATGATTTTTTTGGCAAATAAAAATCCTCAATTCCCTTTTAAATGTGATTATATTTTTGGAGAGAATTATCCTAGTGATGAGAAATTGTATAAACAGCTAGAATGCTCTCAAAATTATAGCAACAATACAATCACAAATAGTAGCAATGCTGCATTAGGGAAAAATTCTACTGTTAAAACTGGAAAATGAATGCACAGTGTAAAATTTGGAAAGGTGCGATTTCAAATCACACCCCTTTGAGAACAAAAAATCACCCTACAGTGGCAACCGTATATTCCCACCATAAAAAGTGGTATACTATATAGGGACATACATTGAAACAATGGAAATCAAGGAGGAATCATTTATGAGTACGAAAGAAAAATTATATAGTCTCATTGACATTATCAACCCAAATGATTTTGAAATTGTGCTGCAAATTCTGGAACGTTTTGCACTAACATCAGACATTCCAAATGCAGAAACAGTAGAAGCAATGCTGGAAGCTGACGCAATTGCTCATGATCCAAATGTCAAAGGCTATACAAACATGGCGGACTTGATGGAGGCACTAAACGAAGAATGAAATATACAGTTAAGTTCACCGCAAAGTTTAAAAAAGACTATAAACTTGCTCTAAAACGTGGCTATAAAAGTGAAAAGTTAGAAACTGTCATCGCACTGTTGGCAGAGGGAAATAATCAGGAAGTATTGATTTCAAAATACAAAGATCATGCACTTTCTGGTAATTGGAGTGGCTATCGGGAATGTCATATTGAACCAGATTGGCTTCTGATTTATGAGATTTTGGATGACATTTTGGTCTTGTCTATCTCCAGAACAGGAACACATAGTGATTTGTTTGGTAAATAAAAACTGATGTACAAAAATATTATCCTTAAACGGATTATATAAATACTTATGAAAAAGGAGTTTTCACAATGAAAAACACAAAGAAACTGGTGGCTGCAGTTGCAGCTGCAACAATGGCAATGACTTCTCTGGCAATGACATCTATCTCCGCAAGTGCATATGACTACAACGATTACTACGATACATATCGCTTCTATGCAGAACTTGCACCTGCTTCTGGCATGAAAAGTGCCAATGTGCTGATTTCTTACCCACGTTCTTTAACAAATTCAATAACCTTGGGAAATCGAGTAATTGGAGATGTGCCAGGTACTTATAGTATTGCAGGAACTGCTAATGATACATGGGTTACTCATGTGGATATTTTTAATGCGTCTTCCGATTTAACAATTGGTGGTACATTGTATCGGTGGGACTGCTATACAAAAGTTGCAGCTGCACATGTATGGGATCTTTTCCACATAGATGAAGACAATATAATGATTTGGAATTCTAAAAATACCCGACTTTCATCTTCGTTTATTTCTGTTTATGGCGTTAAGGTTGGCGATATCAACGAAGACGGTGTTGTAGACTGGGGAGATGTAACTGCTATTAACGATCACTTAACAGGTTTGACCTTGCTTTCAGATAATCCGCTTAGAGCTGCTGATACTAACAACGATGGATATGTCAATACAAATGATATGCAAACGCTTGTTAGCTATTTAAGCGGCAACATTGAACATTTCTAAAAAATAACGCCCCCACAACAGCAACCGTGAAGACGGGAAAACAAGGTGATTTTATGGGCAGACCAAAAAAGGAAAAGCCAAACCGAAAGGATGGCTGCTATGAAGTAAAAGTAACAGTCGGCAAAAATTTTGATGGCACATTAATCCGGAAAAGCTTTTACAGTACAAAAAGTAAAGAAGATGCAAGGGCAAAAGCCGAGCAGTATAAGGTTGAACAGGCTGTCAAAAACATAACCGGCGAATCTATCTCAAATAACGAAACATGTTTTGATACATGGGCAAGAAAGGTTTTAGAATCTTTAAAGGGAACAATAAAAGACAGTTCTTATAACTTAACATATCGAAATTCCGTTGAAAATCACTTAATTCCCTACTTTAAAAAAGCACATATTCAAGATATAAAGCAGATAGATATACAGCTTTATTTTAACAAAAAAGCAAATGAATGTGCAATAGAAACGTTAAAAAAGCATAGGATGGCACTGTCAAGAATTTTTGAATCTGCTTTACAAAATGGCTTGATACATATCAATCCATGTACAGGAATTAAACTATCAAGCACAAAAGAGCCAGAGAAAAAGCAAACTTACACTGAAGAACAGTGCGAAATGGTACTTGCATATGCGACTACGCATAGATATGGTCTTGACGTTATTTTACTGTTGTCATATGGAGTCACACGTTCAGAATTACTTGGAATTCAATGGAATGATATTGATTTTGAACATGCCACACTGAAAATAGAACGTGGCGTTACAGATGTAGTTGACGCTAACACAAGAAAATCAAAGATCGTTATCGGAAAGCCAAAAAACGATTTTAGAAAAAGAGAAATTCCGATCTCTACAGATGTTACTGTCTCTTATACACAT
>DYCW01000061.1 GCA_019417865.1 Ruminococcus sp.
TGCCATCTGGACAACCAGCAAACGGCGTATCTTTTTGTGCAATATATGGACCAATGCCAATCATATCCGGCTGCAGCTCCCGTAAAAACTGTAAGTCCTCCAACAAATGGGAAATCGTCTGTCCTGGCGATCCGACCATAAAGCCAGAACCGACCTGATAACCGATTTCTTTCAAATCATACAGACAGCGTTTCCGATTCTCCAATGACATGGAAGCTGGATGCAAATACCGATAATGTGCCGAATTGGCAGTTTCATGCCGCAGAAGATATCGGTTTGCACCGGCATTGTAATATGCCTGATAGCTCTCCCGTTTTTTCTCTCCAATAGAAAGTGTCACCGCACAGTCCGGAAATTGCTCCCGAATGGCAGAAACAACGGAACAAATCCATTTATCTGTAGAAGCAGGATCTTCCCCGCCCTGCAATACAAATGTTCGGAAGCCAAGTGCATATCCTTCTGTGCAGCAGGCAAGAATCTCCTCTTTGTCCAATCGATAACGAACGACTTTTCGATTCCCACAGCGAATGCCACAGTAGTAGCAGTCATTTTTGCAGATATTGGTATACTCAATTAACCCTCGAATATAAACGGCATCTCCATAGATTTTCCTTCTAATCTGGTCGGCAGCTTGCCGCAGAGTCGCATCCCATTGGTTATGGAGCAGCAGCTGCTGTAATACGTCTGCGTCCAGTTTTCGTTGCTGTATAATGGCTTCCATTTGCATGTTGTGTCTCTTTCCTTTCTCTGTTTCACACAAAACAAACAACAAAGGGGACTCCGTTTTTTACAGCGAAGTCCCCCCGATACGATTCTGTCACATTTTTAGCGGATCATTTCTTACTCCACAACTGGCTCCAAAACAGCATACTTACCATCTGCACGCTTATAAACCACATTGGTTTCTCCAGTATTGGCATTCAGGAACATGAAGAATGTATGCCCCAGTAAATTCATTTGCAGGATAGCCTCTTCCACATCCATCGGATGCATTACAAACTTTTTGTGTCGAATTACCTCATAATCCGACTCTGTGACAACATCCTCATAAACATCCTGAAAGGCGGATTCCTTCAGTTTCTTTTCTACACGGGTTTTATTCCGCCGAATCTGCCGAATGATCTTATCAATGGCAGCATCCAGTGCATCTTCCTTGTCTACAGCAGACTGCTCTGCACGGTACATCATATTATTATAATCGACCGTCAATTCAATTACGATCAAATTCTTGTGTGTTGCCATTGTGATCTTTGCGTCTGCCTCTTCGCCAAAGAACTTGTCCAGCTTAGAATTCAGCCGCTTTTCAGCGTACTCCGTGAAGTTTTGTGGGATTTGCATTTTCTTTGCAGTAATCGTCATTTTCATAGTGCGTTTCCTCCTCAAATCCAAATGAGATACCACTATGCAGCAGTTCTCTTTCAGATAGTATTTCCATCCTGTCCTGCATTACACACAACGCTTACAGGATGTTTACATACATTATAGCATATCGAACGAAAAAAAGTCAATAGGTTTTATCGATTTTATTTAATTTCATGAAAAACATCAAAAGCAAAACGGAATGATACGAAGAATGACCATAAAAAATAAAAATTCCTCTTTTTCTACTGCCATTGATATATTGTACAAACATCTTGGCTTTTAAAAATAAAAAATATTTTGATGCGTATAACACACTGATTTATTCACACTGCTGCACAAATTCACAGATATCCCTTGCCGCATATGGCTTTGCAATTTGGGAAGCATTTTGAACCAACTGCTTCAGCCGTTTGGTATCAAACAATAAATCTGCTGCACAAGCACCCGAAAACCGATACTTCTCCGGCACACAAATGGCATCATACTGCATCAAAAAATCCACATTCTTCTCTTCCTGTCCTGGAATTGGCTTGCTGACAACAATCGGCAAAGAAGCAGCCAGAGCTTCCGCCGTGGTAATACCACCCGGCTTAGTAATAATACAATCTGATGCTGCCATCAAAATCGGCACCTGACGTGTGAAACCATAAATATGTACAACATGCGAAAAGCTACCCGATGCCTGTAATTGCAGCAATATATCTCGGCTTTCTGTATTTCTGCCGCAAACTACAATGATCTGCATAGGATATTCTGCATGATGATCCGTCTCCTGCACTGTTTTTACCAAGTTTCCATATCCAACACCGCCACCCATTACCAGCACTGTTGGCAAATCTATCGGCATTTCCAGCATCTCCCGTACCATTATTTTATCTGGACGCTCTGCAAACGCAGCAGAAATCGGTATTCCAAAATCTTTTAACTGCTTCTCATGAAATCCTTTCTTCTTTGCTGCCGGAATCAATGCAGTATGTGGAAGGATAAAATAATCATTGGCGGTACAGTCACACCAATAGGGATGAATCGTAAAATCCGTTAAGACACCAAACGTCGGCAACGTAATCGCTTGATAATGCTTCAGTGTTTGCAGTAATACACCAGCGAATGGATGGGTAAAGACCACGTGTGTCACATCCTGATCATGCAGATACTGTTCCATACTCTGTAAATTAGAGGAACTGGCAATCAGTCTGGGGGGGATTTTAAACGTAGTGTCATGCAGTGCCACACCATATCCAATTTTCCAAACCAATCGAAATCGTTTGGTCAGTTGATCATAACCATCTGAAATCAATTTCGCTGCCGTGGGAGAAAGATACTGAAACAAGTCCATAATATGACATGCTGTACCCATTCGGTCGAATTGTTCCTTCAATGCTGCGGCGGCGGAATTATGTCCATTGCCCGCCGTAACCGACAAAATTAAAACATTGCAATGCTTTTTCATGCGTGTTCCCCTGTCAATTTTATTTTTCTTTTCTATATTATACGCTTTTTTTGTCGCAAAATCAAGTCCATATCGTTATTTATTCACTTTTCCAAATGAATTGAAGAATGCAGCAGAGTGATATAGTTGATAAATCACAGAAATCCAATCCTATAATTGTCTTTATCGAAACAGATAGAAAAATTGTCACAAGATTGTAAGAACTGACTGGTATACTAAGAGCAGAAATCAACAAAGGAGTGATGGCAAATGTCCATTTTAATGTCTCAGGATTTATGCAAATATTACGGTTCTGGTGAAAACATGGTGAGAGCACTGGATCATGTTTCCATAGCTGTAGAAGACGGCGAGTTTGTTTCTATCATCGGTACATCTGGAAGTGGAAAATCGACACTGCTGAATATGTTAGGCGGATTGGATCATCCAACTTCTGGCGAAGTATTCGTATCCGGCAAAAAGCTCTCTTGTATGAATGATGAGGAACTTACCATTTTTCGCCGCCGGAATATTGGCTTTATTTTTCAGAACTACAATTTGGTGCCGATTTTGAATGTATATGAAAACATTGTTCTGCCCATTGAACTAGATGGTGCAAAGGTAGACAAACATTATGTGCAAACGATCATTGAAACGCTTGGCTTAGAGCAAAAAGTAAAAGCCATGCCAAACCAATTATCTGGCGGACAGCAGCAGCGTGTTGCCATTGCACGGGCACTTTCCACAAAACCGGCAATTATCCTTGCAGATGAACCAACTGGTAATCTGGACAGCCGAACTGGTATGGATGTCATTTCCCTGCTCAAGATGACCAGTCAGGAATTTCATCAAACAATTGTTATGATCACCCACAATGAAGAAATTGCGATTCTGGCAAACCGCATGATTCGCATCGAAGATGGCAAGGTGGTGTGAATCATGCTGAAAAATAACAATCAATTGGCTGTCAAACGCATTGCCGTTCGCTCCATGCGAAAAAATGGAATGCGAAATTTATTTGTCATACTTGCCATTGTCCTAACCACATTTATGTTTACAACAGTATTCAGCATTGGATTCAGCCTTGCCCAAAATCTGAACACTATGAGTCTGCGACAACAAGGTACAAAAGCAAGCGTTTATTTAGATAACCCCACCGACGAGCAAATTACACAGGCAAAATCCTGCAAACATTTACTGGCTGCTGGTCTGCGGATAAAAGCTGGTACCGCACAAAGTATTGCCAACGAGGATACAACCATCGGGCTTTTTTACTACAATCAAACAGAATTTGAAGAAAATTTCCTGCCAGCTGTCAGCCATGTCAAAGGAAATTATCCAACAAATGAAATGGAAATTATGTTATCAGTCAAAGCACTAAAGGCATTGCAAATTGAAAAACCAACCGGTCAAATGAAAATACCGCTTTTGATAAATGGCAGCGAACAAATTTTTCATCTTTCTGGCTGGTATACGGACTACAGC
>DYCW01000062.1 GCA_019417865.1 Ruminococcus sp.
AATTCATAGTCTGTGATACGAATGGAGCCGGAAGATAATTCTGTACCATTCAATACTAAGTCAAATGCCTTTGCCGTAACTTTTTCCGGATTGGTGTCCAGATAGGGGAGACATTCATCCATTGGCATGGTAAATGGATGGTGCATTGCCACCCATGTTTCTGTCTCGTCATCCCACTCAAAGAATGGGAATTGGGTAATCCATAGGAAGTTGAATTTTCCTTCTGGAATCAAATCCAGCTGCTTTGCCACCTGCAACCGCAGTGCCCCCAGTACTGGCAGCGTCACTTTATTCTTATCTGCTACAATCAGAACAACGTCGCCTTGTTCGCAGCCCAGGTGTGTGAGAATCTCTTCCAGTCTGCCTTCTGGCAGGAATTTCGCAAAGGAGCAGGTTGGCTTTGTGTCATTCCAACGGATAAATGCCAGACCCTTTGCACCAATGCCTTTTGCCTTTTCCGTCAGCTTGTCGATTTCCTTTCGGGTCAGCGTTTTAGCCGCTTGCTTTGCCACAATGGCACGCACACTGCCGCCTGCTTCCAGTGCAGAACGGAAGACGACAAAATCCAAATCAGAAACAAGTGCAGAAATATTCTGTAATTCCATGCCGAAGCGGGTATCCGGTTTGTCAGAGCCGTAGCGTTCCATCGCTTCCTGATAGGTCATTCTCGGCAGTGGCAGCGGAATATCCATATTCAGCACTTTTTTAAATAAGTACTGTACAAATCCCTCCGTCATTTGCAGAATATCTTCTACATCCACAAATGACATTTCCAAGTCGATCTGTGTGAACTCCGGCTGGCGGTCTGCACGCAGGTCTTCGTCACGGAAGCATCTTGCAATCTGAATATAGCGATCCATGCCGGCAACCATCAGCAGCTGCTTGTAAATCTGTGGCGACTGCGGCAGAGCATAGAATTTGCCGTTGTGCACACGAGAGGGGATCAGGTAATCTCTTGCCCCTTCTGGTGTGGATTTCATCATCATTGGCGTTTCAATTTCAATGAAATCATTTGCATAGTAGTATTCTCTTGCAGCCAATGCAATTTTGTGCCGCATGATTAAATTTCGCTGCAACGGAGCACGGCGGAGATCCAGATAACGATACTTCAACCGAAGTTCCTCGTTTGTTTTTGTTTCATCTGAAATGACGAATGGTGGTGTCTGTGCTTTGGAGAGTACCCGTAGATCTGTAACTTTGATTTCCACTGCACCGGTTTTCATTTCCGTGTTGACGCTGGAACGGGGAATGACTTCGCCCTTTGCCAGCAGGACATATTCGCTGTGGCAGCCAGCTGCCTTTTCAAAGATAGCACGATCTGTTTCATCGTTGAATGCCAGCTGTACAATGCCGGTTCTGTCCCGCAGATCTATGAAAATCAGGTTGCCTAAGTTCCGGACTTTCTGTACAAAACCACCCACAACCACTGTTTTTCCTGTCTCTGTCACCTCGCCGCAATAGCAGGTGCGGCGTAAATCTTGCATGGTATCCATTTATGCATTCTCCTCCATATCCTGTAATGTATTCTCAAACATGTGAGAAATGGCAATTGTATCAAATGCTTCGGGAAAGCGGTCATCCAGAGGAATGGAAATTTGTTCACCGGTTTCCATATGCTTCAGTTTTGCAGCTTGCTGTTCCAGTTCATTGCCGCCCAATACCAGTACAAATGTTGCTTTGATTTTATTGGCATATTTCATCTGTGCCTTCAGACCACGGTGCATCAGATCATATTCTGCCTGATAGCCGCTCTGTCGGACTGCCTGTGCCAGCTGCATGGCTTTCGGCAATGCTTCGGCATCCATAGGGGCAATATATAAATCACAAGGTGGGGTTTGCAGGAAATCACAGCCTTGCTGCTGCATGGTCAGAATC
>DYCW01000063.1 GCA_019417865.1 Ruminococcus sp.
CAGTACGGGAAGAAGATACTGCAAATTATACTGATGGTGATGGTTATTCCATTGATAATATTAAGGGCAAGAAAATGTCCTTTGTATCCAACAGTTCCACCTCCGGTTTTAAGGTACCGACCAATCAGATTATTTCTCATTTTGCAGAGGACAATCTGATTGTAGATGATCTGCTGGAAGGTGGAAGCGACACTTTCTTTTCGGAAGTGCTCTTTGGCGGCTCTCACCAGGGGTCTGCTTTTAATTTGTTGTCGGGCAAGTGTGATGTTGCTGCATTCTGCGACATTGAATTGGCACCATATGTCACCTGTACAGATGGAGAAGTTGCTGCAGTGGGTGCTGTTTATACCGTGAACGATGATGCAAGTGCACCCTTTGATACGGTGACAGGTTCCAAGTTTACAGTTATTCAATCGATTCCAGTTCTGAACGGTCCATTTGCCTATAATGCGAATACCCTTAGTCCGGAGGATGTACAGGCAATTCAGGAACTGTTCACATCGGATGAGGTTGCCAATGACGAATTGATTTTCTATCCGGAGGGCAGTATGGGACTGCTGGAAAAGGAATCGGATGAAATGGGATTTGTAACTGTAGAGGATTCTTGGTACGATCCGATCCGCAATATGGAATCCTGAGAATTCAGAATCGATAGGAGAATCGAAAATGCCGATTTTGGAATTTCAGCATGTCAGTAAGGTTTATAACAATACCACAAAGGCACTGCACGATATTAATTTTTCTATTCAAGAGGGTGAATTTGTGTCGATTATTGGACCATCCGGTGCAGGAAAATCGACCATTCTGCGCTGTGTCAATCGTTTGATTGATGCCACGGAAGGATCCATTATCTATGACGGACAGGATGTCACTCGTCTAAATAAGAAAGAACTACGCAAAGTTAGAACAAAGACTGGTATGATCTTCCAACATTATAATTTGGTGGATCGTTTGAGTGTCATAGAAAATGTCCTGCATGGAAAATTGGGACAAAAGGCAACAGTTACCAGTATAGTCGGACACTATACAGAAGAGGAAAAGGAAAAAGCGTTTTCCATTTTGGAAGAGCTGGGGCTGGCAGATCAGGCTTATAAACGCTGTGATGAACTTTCCGGCGGACAGAAAGCAACGTGTGGGAATTGCCCGTTCTATTATGCAGGAGCCAAAACTGATTCTCTGTGACGAACCGATTGCTTCACTTGACCCGAAAGCCTCTAAGATAGTTATGGATCATCTTTCCAATATTAACCGTACCAAGAAAATTACATGTGTTGTTAATTTGCACCAGGTAGATGTTGCACTAAAATATTCTGAACGAATTCTGGGCGTTTCTGCTGGCAGCATTGTCTTTGATGGAACGCCGCAGGAACTGACAGCAGAGCAAATTCATAAAATTTATCAGTCCAGCGATCAGGACCTAATTACAGATATACAGGGAGAATGACGATGCACGAAAAAGTGAAACAAGTTTTTGTCAAAAGAAAAATTACCTATACTGTGGTGTTTGCTGTGCTGATCATTATATATATCGGTTCTACATTTGTGACCGAATTTAAAATGTCGGAGGGGCTGGCATCCTTTCCCAAGGCATTTGTGTGGATGGGTGCAAATCTGATTCCGGATGAACGTGCAATAGAGCGTTTTCCAAAGATTCTGGACAAACTGCTTGAAACTGCACTGCTCTCTGTGGCAGTTACTGTCATTGCATCAATTTTCGCCTTTTTCTTTAGTCTGTTTGGCTCGAAAGCGACAGGCTTTCATGGCATTGTGAATCGCGTGATAAGAGTAATTGCAGCTTTTTTCCGGAATGTACCGGATGTCGTCTGGGCAATGCTGCTGATGTTTTCATTTGGACAGAATATTCTGACTGGTTTCTTTGCACTCTTTTTTACCACCTTCGGTCTTTTGACACGTGCGTTTATTGAAACGATTGATGAGGTGGGTGCATCTAGTATTGAGGCACTGCATGCATCGGGTGCAAACTTTATTCAGACCGTCTTTCAGGCAATTATTCCGTCTGTCATGCTGGGAATTGTGACATGGGTCTTGTACATGATTGAAACCAATATCCGGAATTCTACATTGATTGGTATTCTGACTGCAACTGGAATTGGTTACCTGTTCGACTTGTACTATAAACGATTGGATTTCAGCTCAGCAAGCTTAGTTGTTGTTTCGATTATTGTTTTAGTCATTGTGATTGAGTTGATTTCCAACCAAATTAGGAAGGTGATTTTGTGATGCAGGATACAGTCATATTGTCGCAAAACGGAACCAAAGTGCGATCTGGTGCCAAGCGTCATAAAAACGGAAAGATCAAAATTGGGGTGCAGAGCAAAAGTAATATCGCCTTGAAGTCGCTGGCTGTGGTACTCGTGGGATTGACCATATATGCATTTCTTTCGTTTGATTATAAGGAAATTAACTTTGCAGAAGCTGTTTTTGATACACTGAACAATATCAAGACCGTATTTTTAGAACCTAAGCTAAGTACGGATACATTTTCCAACATTCTGTATCAATTGCTGGTAACCTTCTGCCTTGGAACACTTTCTACCATTTTTGGTGCGATTCTGGCTTTTTTCTGTGCATTGCTTTGTGCCAAAAATATTGCAAATTCAGTGCTTGCAAATGTGATTAAATGTCTGATAGCACTGATTCGTGCGGTGCCAACGGTGCTATGGGTGTTAATCTTTGCCGTATCAGCCGGACTTGGGAGTGTTGCTGCGGTAATTGGTCTGACGTTTCACAGCTTTGCTTATTTGACAAAGGTATATGCAGAATCAATTGAAGAGATTGACTTTGGTACGATTGAAGCACTTCGTGCTAGCGGTGCGGGCTTCTGGCAGATTGTATTTCAGGCAATTCTACCGGCATCCATTAGCCGCATGGTAGCTTGGACATTTATGCGCTTTGAAATCAACTTTACCAATGCAGTGGCTGTGGGTGCTGCTGCAGATGCAGGCGGAATCGGATTCCAGCTGTTCATGGCAGGAAGTTTCTACTTTGATTTGCATGAAATGGGCTTCCTGACTTATGTGGTGGTGGTTGCCGTGATTCTGCTGGAAATGACTTCAACGAAGATCAAGGCGAAAGTAAAATAATATACGGCTATGTCTGTTACAATGTAATATAGAAAAATGGTCGAAAGACCGTTTTTTATTGTTATTTTGGAGGAACGCAAGTTGGAAAAGAAACATCTATTTCAAATTCTTGCCAGAGCGGATCGGGATGCTGTGATCCGGCTGGGAAAGGAATTGCAGGAACAATATCCTGTGACGGTTGTGAAAAGCCCAGAAAAGGCTTTGACGATGATCAAAATGCGGGAACCAGTAAAGCAAAGCTTGTTTTATCTGGGAGAAACCATTATTACAGAAGCGGTGGTTTCTCTGGATGGTACAGTGGGCAATGCGGTGACTATGGGCGACGACTTTGAAAAAACGCTGTATATGGCAGTCATTGATGCTGCTGAAAATAAAGGTGTTTTCGGGAAGGAATCTCTCCTGCTAGAGTGGGAGGTGCAGCAAAATGTGCGAATCGAAAAGGAAAACGCCATGTTCCAGAAAACAAAGGTGGACTTTCACTCCATGGATACGGAGGCAGCAGAATGAATACATTGCATGAATTTGACGAGGTGTTCGACACACAGGCAGTGTTTCGGTTGCTGCTGGAGGCCATGTCGAATCCTACAAGAACGGTTTCTCTATCCGAAGCGAAAGAAAAACTCTTTGGAAAATACCCCTCGTTTCTGGCACTTGCTATGACATTGCTGGACAATGAGGTAAGCTATCATGTTTGCGGTGATGATACACTGCAACAGGATATTCAGCTGGTCAATTTGTCACCGAAAGCACCACTGGAAGAGGCAGACTATGTGTTTGTGACAGATGCCACAACGCTGCCGGAGGTGTTTTCCAAGGTCAAGTGCGGTACACTAGTAAATCCCCATCGTTCCGCTACGCTTTTGATTCGGGACCAGGGCGAAAAGAATCAGAAGATTTCCCTGTACGGTCCGGGCATTGACGGTGAAACTGCATTTGCATGCTCGGAATCCACAGCGAAGGCCATTGCTCTGCGGGATGCACAGGAATATGAATATCCTACAGGTGTAGATCTAGTTCTGGTGTCAGATGATGGCACAGTGACCTGCATTCCGAGGTTGGTGAGAAGGAGGGAACAAGCATGGCATATGTAGCAGTATCTGGCGGCGAGGAGGCAATTGAAGCCAGCATTCAGTTGTTGGACTATTACCGCAGTGGTACAGATCAGGATCTGGAACTGGAGGCCATTGAAAAAAATTTGGTTTGCTCGTCGATAAGGTCATGAGTGAAGCAGGACTGTATGCAAAATCCTATGCAGCGTTGGCACTCAAACAATGTGAAGGCTCCACGGAGGAAGCGGTGTTTTTGCTGCGAGCCTATAACTGCTTGGACATGAAACACTCTTTCCATGCAGTGTACACTTCCCACCAGAAATCAATCCAGATTTGAAATAATCACAATCGTAACAACATCCGTCAGAATCTGCCTTAAAATATGGACAAGCAGGACTATCATACTCGACATCTCTGTTCATTTTCTGACAATGCTCTGCATTTTCCCATCTCCAGTTAGCTCCACAATACACACAATCTCCACATGTTTTAGACATAACGTCCACTCCTTATAGTTTTTATCCTTTTTATTTCGTTCCAAGTAATCTCTGAGTATCTTTCTTAAATCTCGTCAAAATTACTTTTTATCTGATTGTATCACACTTTTTTTCATTTGTCAACCCCTTTAGGCAATATTTTTTCTTCCCTAAACAGATTTGAAGGCACATGGAATAAACGATACAATGGATTAAATATTACTTTTAGGGTAGAAAAGAGGCGCACTATGAAAGAGAACCGAGAAACCATATCCAGCATGACAGGGGAACGAATCCGTAAATTCCGCACAGAACAAAAGCTCAGTCAGGAAGAACTTGCATTCAATTCAGAATTACACCCCGCATACATTGGTAAGGTAGAACGCGGCGAAAAATGTCCCACCATTGAAACACTTTATAAAATTGCAAACGGCTTAAAAATTCCTCTGCATAAACTCCTTGATATTGATTCAGGAACGGACGCAGAAGAAACCGATGCCTTTCACCGTATCAAAACTGCTATGGACGGACTCCATGCAGACGAAATGCTGAAAGTTGCACAAATCGTGGAGCAGGTCACGGAACTGATGCGTAATCACTCTTGATTTTCTCCTCCGAATCTTCATACTGTAACCCTAAAATCTCATACAAACGTATCAGAAGCAGAGCATTATTTTCAGGGATATTTCTGATTTGCTCTGCTTTTTCATGTTCCCCGATTTTGTCAAAAAAGATTTCCAGTTCACTGTTATAATAGCTGTAAATCAATTCATCAATACAAAAACATCGTTTCAAATCTTGAAGTGTTTCGAGATACTCGCCATTCATCATCATACTGCCACCTCCTGAAAACAGAATACCACAGACTTTCAAATAAGTAAATACAAAACAGTTCCGAAAAAAATTTTAAATTTCGGAACTGTTTTATCTTGACATTCAATTTTTAAAGATATATCGCCATTCGGAGCATTTTTTCTTTCAACTTTTCTCCTGCTTCGCTGTACATATTAAATTCATCTTCACTCAGACTCTCGTACTCTTCATAGCTCAGGATAACTGGAAAAGATTTCGGCATTACCATCAGGATTTTTCTATCTATAACCATTGGTATCTCTTCGTTCGGTTCACAGTACAGATAATACCATTCACTCAGCGGTGAAAGATTTGCAAAACAGAAGTCACAGAAATCTATATCAGCATCCTCAAGATATGCTCTTCTCAAATGGTCATACAATTCTAATTCAGACTGATATTGATTGAAATTCTTGCCATTATCCTTTAAAATATTATACTCCTGATACTGAAATATCACTTTCAGATTCGGCATGAAATGTGCCCTTTTCTGCATCATGCCTGTTTTTCTCGCAAGTACGGCAAAGATGATGTAAGGCTTGATAGGCTTCAATTTTTCATCACTGTTAATATGTATCAGTAAAGATTTTAAGTTATCTTTATATACCTCGTTTTTTATGCTGTCATGCAAAAAAGTATGCTGTATGGTCAGATGATAGAGAAAATCGGATTCTTCTGCACATTCAATACTTTTTATTTTTATCGGCATTTTCAGATACTCTCTCAATTCATTGAGTTTTTTGTTGTCATCTGACTGTAATTTCAGAAATGCTGCTAATTTCTGCACAAGTTCATGCTGCCGAAAGTAATTTCTGATTTCCTGTTCTTCTGTACGGTCATGGGCATTTATCTCGGTCAGCAGTCCAAAATCCGTCATGATACAAAAATACAGATACTGCAAATCAGCATTATCAGGTTGCTGAGTGATGCGTTCCATCAGGTCATAACAGGTTGCAACAAGATTTCGGCTATTGATAGAATGCTTTGCAAGCAAAGCATAAAACTGCTCTTTGAATTGCTTTACACGCTGCCGTGCTTCATCAAATGTAAGATGATTCTGTTTCAGCAATTCATCAAATTCTACATACTGGTCAGCCTGTTCATTGATATACTTATATATTTCATAATCAATGTCGTAC
>DYCW01000064.1 GCA_019417865.1 Ruminococcus sp.
CCTAAAGGCGGTTTAAAACCAATTAAAGTATTGAGCATAGCAGGAACACGGCCTGAACCCGCCGTATCTGTTCCGAGTGAAAATACAGATAATCCGGACGCAACTGCAACCGCAGAACCTGAGCTTGAACCTCCGCTTATCAATTCCGGCTGATAGGCATTATATACCTCACCGTATGGACTTCTTGTTCCTACAAGACCTGTTGCAAATTGATCAAGATTTGTTTTACCAACCGGAATTGCCCCTGCGTCAATCAATCTTTGAACAACAAACGAGCTATTGTCCGGAATATAGGAATAATCAGGACAGGCAGCAGTTGTAGGAACACCTTCTAAATCTATATTATCCTTTATCGCAAAGGGAATTCCCCAAAGAGGATAATTCTTTCTGTCAGACGGAAGTCTGTCAATATAATTGTCTGTCAATTCACGTGACGGCGGCACAATCCAGATATTTTTTTCTTTTGTTTTCTCCGATCTGCGAATAATTTCATTGACAAGCTCCCTTGGTGTTAATTCATTGTTGTCGTAAGCCTGTTTCACCCATTGACAAGTTAATTTCTCAGGAAAATATTTCATTGGCATCAACCCTCCGCTTTTATAGCTGCAAGAATCTGTCCTGCATTTATTTGCTGCCCTGATTTTACATAGATTTTCTGAATTATGCCACCATATTCAGAGAAAATTGGAAATTCCATTTTCATGCTTTCAAGCACTGCAATTGTATCACCTTTTCTAACAGCCTGCCCTTCTTCTGCTGTAACTTTCCACACGCTTCCGGGAATCATAGCATTGACAGGTTCACAACCTTCTGGGAGTTCTTCTTCCGAACCGTTTTGGGAATCATCTGTTTCAGAAACGAAGTGGTCTAGTCCCTGCTCAATCCATCTCTGGCGTTCCGCTTCAAAAGAGGCTTCCTGATGCGCCTTGAATTTTTCTGCTGATTCCTTTATGCTTTCAAGATATTTCTTGTATGCTCCAAGATGAAATGTAGTTTCTTCAATTTCAATCTTAAACTTTCCACGAAGAAAATCATCTCTGTACTGCAATATCTCATCAGCACTGCATGGATAAAACTTTAATCTGTCAAAGAAATTCAGAAGCCACGGCTTATCTTTCTTAAAATATTCCGTTTCTCTCAGTGGATTCCACATCTGCACTGTTCTTCCTACAAACTGATAACCTCCGGGACCCTCCATACCATAAACGCAAAGATAAGCTCCGCCAATGCCAACTGCATTTTCAGGCGTCCATGGACGTGCAGGATTATATTTTGTCGTTACCATCCTATGGCGTGGGTCAACAGGAGTTGCAACAGGCGCACCCAGATATACGTCGCCTAAACCAAGTACAAGGTAATCTGCATCAAACACAATATCTTGCACATCCTTGATACTGTCAAGACCATTGATTCTCCTGATAAACTCAGGATTGCTCGGACACCAAGGAGCATTTGGTCTTACAGTCTGCTGATAACGCTTTGCTGCAAGCTGAGTCTGAGGATCGTCCCATGACAGCGGCAGCTTAATAATTCTTAAGGGCACTGTAATGTCATCCAACTCGGTAAGATTAGCATTTATTTCTAAAACCTTTGCGACAACTTCTTTCATAGAAATCTCATTGACATCAAAATGAATCTGAAGAGATCGAATACCAGGAGTCATATCAATGATCGGCAAATCACTTTTCTCAATTTCATTCATCAATATGTGTACTCTGAATCGCAGCTCAATGTTAAGCTCCATTGCCCCATACTCAACAAGAATATTTTCTTCTCCCTGAAGTCTGATTTTATAATCGGTTTTGTCGTGTATTCCTTCTGCCAGTATCGAATAGGACGCATCAACAGCACCAGCTTCAGGCAGTTCTATTTTTGAATATTCAAAATTGATATTCTTCTCCTGTGCTTTCCGAATAGCTTCAGCCTGCTCAAGAGTAAGAAGTCTGAAATGCACTTTATCTCCGGGATGTAGCTGCCCCAGCTTCCATAATTCACCTTTAGCTGTCGTTACCGAGCAGACAAATCCTCCAAGCGACGGACCGTCAGGTCCCAACAATATTGACTGGTCGCCGGTTAAATCAAGTGTACCGATTGCATAGGCGTTATCATGAATGTTTGAGGGATGAAGCCCCGCTTCTCCGCCGTCTTCTCTCACCCACTGCGGAATCGGTCCATTCAGTCTTATACCAGTCCTTGCACTATTGAAATTCACAGTGTATTCTGATTCTGTTAGCGTTTTCAGATATTCAGGCTTAAGATATTCAGCTGTCGGCTGAGGTCCGGGAATAACTCCGATTGTCCATATATTTGTAATTTCAGGTATATACTCCTCAGAAAATCTGTTTTCACTCTCCGTATAACAGTTTTCTGACAGTCTTAGTACATCACCCGTTCTTAAAGCTCTGCCATTATGACCGCCGAACTTACCATCAACAAATGTGGAAGAACTTCCCATGATTTTTGGTACCTGAATACCTCCCGCTATAAGAAGATAGGTTCTCATTCCCGTCTTGCAGGTCTTGAATTTAAGCTCCTGCATTGGCTTTGCCTGAATTACAGTATACATCGGAACAGGAGCTCCATCCAAGACTGCGGACATATTGGCACCTGTAATACAGAAACTTACCGACGTTCTGAAACGATATGTACCGCCTCTCAATGTCATTTCAATTCCTGCTGCATCATCAGCATTTCCAAGAAGCCTATTGCCTATTCTGAAACTGTAATTATCCATAGCACCGCACGGCGGAACACCTACCGTCCAGTAACCTATCATGCCGGGATAATCCTGAACTGTTGACTGCAAACCGCCGTCAATAACCTCCAAAGCGTTTTCCTCAGGCATAAAGCCTTCAAGCATTTTTGTAAATAACTTTCCGGATTTATAATCATCGCTTGCTATCAGGCTTTCCAGATACTGCAAATTTGTTGTAACTCCATATACTACCGAATTATTCAGCACATCAAGCATTTTTTCAACTGCCTTTTCTCTGGAATCAGCATGCACGATAAGCTTCGCAAGCATAGGGTCATACAAAGAAGTTACCTCGATATTTTTTCTTATCCAGGTTTCCACTCTTGCCTTATCACTGA
Source organism: Ruminococcus sp. (assembly GCA_019417865.1). GTDB lineage: Bacteria > Bacillota > Clostridia > Oscillospirales > Ruminococcaceae > Ruminococcus_C. The sequence goes on from DYCW01000064.1 coordinate 3,094, forward strand.
AAATAACCTCGTCAATTTTACCGCTGCTCGGTCTGAAATTATTGATACAGTCCTCTGCATAAACTCTGACTTCAATCGAATGACCGTCAGCCTTGAACTGCATATCTTCAATGCCTTTGAGTTCTCCGGCTGCTTCTTTGATCATCCACTCAACAAGATCAAAGCCCGTTACTTCCTCGGTAATGCCATGTTCAACCTGCAGTCTTGTGTTAACTTCAAGGAAATAAAATTTCTCACTTGCTTCATCATAAAGAAATTCTACAGTGCCTGCGCTTCGGTAACCGCTTTCTTTTGCCAATCTTTTTGCGGCTTTATACATTTCCTGCCTTACGGAATCATCTAAATTCGGTGCAGGCGATTCCTCTACAACCTTCTGATTCCTCCGCTGCACAGAACAGTCACGTTCTCCTAGTGCAGCTACTTCGCCATATTCGTTACCGAAAATCTGTACCTCAACATGTCTTGCTTTTTGTATATATTTTTCAAGAAAAACTCCTGCGTCATTAAAATTACTTTCCGCAAGATGGCAAACGTTGTCATAAGATAATAGAAGCTCATCTCTGTTTTCACAGATACGGATACCTATGCCGCCTCCGCCTGCCGTACTTTTCAGCATTACAGGGTAGCCTATTTTTTCCGCTTCATTCGCCGCCTCTTCTGAATCCTTGAGCAAACCCGTACCGGGCAAAAGAGGAACATTCGCATGTTGTGCAGCTTCTCTTGCAGAATGTTTCAGACCGAACAGCTTAATTTGTTCTGGGTCAGGTCCTATAAATTTAATATTGTTTTCTTTACACTTGCTTGCAAACAAGGTGTTTTCGCTGAGAAATCCATAGCCAGGATGAATCGCTTCCGCACCGGCTGAAACAGCAGCATTTATGATTTTATCTACATCAAGATAAGTTTCCTTTGCATTGCCTTCACCAATATAAACCGCTTCGTCTGCATTTTCAACGTGTAAACTGTCTCTATCCGATTTTGAATAAACTGCAACACTTTTTACTCCCATTTTTGCCAGAGTGCGTTCTATCCTTACGGCAATTGCACCTCTATTCGCAATTAAAACCTTTTTAAACATCAGCGTTCCCCCTAATTATTTAATCCCATATAAGAAGCCTTACAGGTGTAGGATGATAAGCGTTACATGGATTATTCAGCTGAGGACAGTTACTGATTAAAATCATAACATCCTCCAGAGCTTTCATTTCCACATACTTTCCTGGTGCAGAAACGCCATCGTCAAATTTATAACCGCCTTCTTTTGTAATCGGTACATTCATAAAGAAATTAATATTGGGAGCTAAATCTCTTTTTTTGATATCCGCTGTGCTGTCTGCAAGCTGAAGCATAAAGCTGTCACGGCAATTATGCATATACCTTTTTTCTCTCGCATAACGTACCGTATTACTCTGTGATGAACAAGCTCCGCCAAGGGTGTCGTGACGCCCCGTTTTGTCAGCGGTAATTTCAAGCAATGGTTTTCCAGATTCCGCCCTTAAAATACTGCCGGTGGTAAGATAGATATTTTTCTGCATCACAATGGTCTGAATTGCACCATAGTGATCCTCAGGATTTGCCAAGTCATAAAAAGTGGTATCGACAGCCTGATTTCCTTCAAGATCGAGAATACGGAAAAATTGCACCTTTTTCAGTTCATGCATCCATCCAAGACCTGCTTCCAAAACCTCATCATATACGGCATCCTCAATTCTGAGGTCACTGTCCTTTTCTACAAAACCAAACATTATTTCGTCCTCCTTATCATTACTCACCAAGCAGATTATAATAATCCCATGTATTTTCA
>DYCW01000065.1 GCA_019417865.1 Ruminococcus sp.
ACTGTATCCAACGTCAGCCTCCAATTCGGCGGCGACACCCTCTTCAAAAATGTCAACCTGCAATTCAACGCCGGAAACTGCTATGGTGTCATCGGTGCAAACGGTGCCGGAAAGTCCACTTTCCTCAAAATCCTATGCGGTACATTACAGCCTACTACCGGTGAAGTCACCATCCCGAAAGAACTTCGCATGAGTGTTCTCAAACAGGATCACTTTGCCTATGATGCCTATACCGTACTGGACACGGTTATCATGGGCAATGAACGGCTCTATGCCATCATGCAGGAGAAGGATGCTCTCTATGCAAAACCAGACTTCTCCGAAGAAGACGGCAACCATGCCGCAGAACTGGAAGCGGAATTTGCAGAACTGAACGGCTGGGAAGCAGAGTCCGATGTTTCCAAGCTGCTGCAGGGGCTGGGATTGTCGGAAGACCTGCTCTATCAGACAATGGGGGACCTCTCCGGCAATGAAAAGGTGAAAATCCTGCTTGCACAGGCATTGTTCGGCAATCCAGATATTATTCTCATGGACGAGCCGACCAACCATCTGGACATTGATGCCATCACTTGGCTGGAAGACTTTTTATCCGAATACTTTGGCACTGTCATTGTTGTCTCCCATGACCGTCACTTTCTCAATAACGTCTGCACCCACATTGTCGATATCGACTATACACAAATTAAACTATATGTCGGCAACTATGAATTTTGGTATGAATCCAGCCAGATGATGCAGCGGATGATCCGGCAGCAAAACAAGAAGACAGAAGAAAAAATCAAAGAACTCAAGACCTTTATCGAACGCTTCTCCGCCAACAAGTCCAAATCCCGCCAGGCAACCTCCCGTCGGAAACTGCTGGAAAACCTCTCCGTGGAACAGCTGCCTGCCTCCAGCAGACGGTATCCATTCATCGGCTTTGACATGGAACGGGAACTGGGAAAAGAAGTCCTGCAAGTCAATGGTATTTCCAAAACCGTGGATGGTGTCAAACTGCTCAACAACGTCAGCTTTACCCTCAGCCGTACCGATAAAGTGGCTCTCATCGGGGAAAGTGAACAGGCGATCACCATGCTGTTCAAAATCCTGATGGAGGAAGAACAGCCGGATGAAGGAACGTTCAAATGGGGCGTTTCTACTTCTACCTCCTATTTTCCTGTGGATAACTCTGCCTATTTCAATGACTGCGACCTTTCCATTCTGGACTGGATTCGACAGTACTCCAAAACAGATGAAACAGAAACCTATTTGCGTGGGTTCCTCGGCAGAATGCTCTTCTCCGGCGATGATATCTATAAGCCGGTCAATGTGCTGTCTGGCGGGGAAAAGGTACGTTGTATGTTCTCCCGTATGATGCTGTATCATTCCAATGTCCTGCTCCTGGACAGACCAACCAACCATTTGGATTTGGAAAGCATTACCGCAGTCAACAACGGTTTGACGGCGTTCAAGGGCGTTGTCATTCTCTCCTCCCATGACCATGAAATTCTGCAAACGGTTGCCAACCGTATCATTGAAATCACACCAGACGGCTGCCTTGACCGTCAGGGTACGTATGAAGAATTCCTTGCCTGGAAAAAGGAAAATCAAAAATAATCCTACTTTCGCAAAAAATTGACAGATGCCCGCAGCATTCTGGCTGCGGCTCTGTCTGCGAATGGAAAAATAAAGGAGAATCCATCCATGAAATCAAACCTTATCTGTATGTTGATTACCATTGTTGCCTATTTAGTACTGATGATCATTGTGGGAATTGCCTGTTCCCGTAAAAACAAAGACGTCAGCGACTTCTATCTCGGTGGCCGCAAACTTGGTCCGATTGTTACGGCAATGAGTGCGGAAGCCTCCGACATGAGCAGCTGGCTGCTCATGGGGCTGCCGGGTGTTGCCTATCTGAGCGGTATGGCAGATGCCGGATGGACTGCCATTGGACTTGCCATTGGTACCTATGTAAACTGGCTGATTGTTGCCAAACGGCTTCGTACTTATTCCAATCGCTGCAACAATTCCATTACCATTTCGGATTTCTTTTCCAATCGGTATCGAGATGACAAACATTTCCTGATGGGCATTGCCGCTGTCATTATTCTGATATTCTTTGTGCCATATACAGCTTCCGGCTTTGCAGCCTGCGGCAAACTGTTTCAAACCTTGTTTAACATGGACTATCATATTGCCATGATTTTGAGTGCGGTTATCATTATTTCCTACACCAGTATCGGCGGATTTTTGGCAGCCAGTACAACCGACCTGCTGCAAAGTATTGTTATGACCATTGCATTGGTGATTCTGGTTTGCTTTGGTGTCAGCACTGCCGGTGGATTTGGTGCCGTCATCGACAATGCCGAATCGCTCGCTGGCTATCTCTCCTTGACCCATTTACATGATGTCACAACCGGTGGGGCTACAAATTATAGTTTTCTCTCCATCATTTCTACACTTGCGTGGGGGCTGGGATACTTTGGTATGCCGCATATTCTGCTCCGCTTTATGGCAATTGAAGACAGCCGGAAAATCAAAACCTCCAGAAGAATCGCTTCTGTTTGGGTTGTCATCTCTATGGGGATTGCAATTTTTATCGGTCTGATCGGTAACACGCTCTCTGCAAATGGCAGCATCGCCGTTTTAAACGGCAGTTCAGAAGCCGAAACAGTTGTCATGAAAATTGCAACCCTACTGAGCGAACATGGTGTCGCAGCTGCCCTCTTTGCCGGTCTGATTTTTGCCGGTATTCTTGCCTGCACCATGTCCACCTCCGACTCACAGCTGCTGGCGGCTTCCTCCAGTTTGTCAGAAAATCTGCTGCGTGGTGTATTCAAAATCAAGCTGACTGAAAAAGGTTCTATGATTTCTGCACGTGTGGTATTACTTGTAATTGCAGCCCTCTCCATTCTCATTGCATGGAATCCGGACAGCTCTGTTTTCCAGATCGTTTCCTTTGCATGGGCTGGCTTCGGGGCAACCTTTGGACCTGTGATGCTGTGTGCCCTCTTCTGGAAGCGTTCCAACAAATGGGGTGCTTTAGCTGGCATGATTGCAGGCGGCATTACCGTTTTCATCTGGAAGTTCCTGATTCGTCCGCTGGGCGGTGCATGGGATCTGTATGAGTTGCTGCCTGCTTTCTTAGTTGCATTGCTTTGCATTATTGTGGTATCCCTATTGACAAAAGCACCGGAAAAAGAACTGGTGGAAGAATTTGAAGCCGTACAGGCGGAATGCAAACAATAACACTTCTGTGTTCCCAAAAAATGCTGCTGGCTGTTTTTTCGACGGTCGGCAGTATTCTTTGTGCAAATAGAACAAATCCAGCCAGCCTATCAAAAAATCATTTTGTATATTGACAGATTTGGCTGGATGTGCTATACTGTAGAAAACCAAAAAAGGAGATGAATCCACATGGAAAATTATGAAGTATGTCATTGCATGGGAGTTTCTTACCTCGATATTGAAAAAGCGATGCATGAAAAGCAGAGCTTTTCTGACGTAGAAGATACCTTCAAAGGCGTACAGGAAGTGACCCACTGCTCCACTGGCTGCGGCGGATGTCATGACAAGGTACTGGACATCATTTCTGAACTGATGAGCAAGTAAATTTTTTCAAAAATGGCAACACTGCCGGCTGCTTTCGAGCAGTCGGCAGTGTTGCTTTTCTATATATTTTGACCAGACAGAACCGTTTTTTAGTAATGCGTATATTCACTGACCTTCCAGCTGCCATTTTCATATACCAGTGTAAATGGATCTACACTATAGACATCCGATCCACCAGAAACATGTACCACTACATTGAATGTAGCTTTGTGGTCATCAGCAGAAATAAGCTCTATTTCTATATCCTCCATAGAAAATAAATCGCCTTTGTTTTGCTGTATTTGATACAGTTTTCCATCCACTTCTTTGTATACGAAATCTATTTGACTATCATATTGTGCTGCATAGGATTCAGAGAAAATTTTCCTTACCTCTGCTTTCACATCTGCAACTGTGGATACCCTGGAATCAGAAACTTCATTAAGAATCGTACCTTGATCCTCTTTGATCGTATTGCCATTTGTCTCAAAATAGCTTCCATTTATGATGACACCAAAGAACACATCCTTGGCATTACTGTACAACTGCCGTGCTTTGGTTTCCCATTGTTCTTTTTCACTGCTATCCGTTGATGTAGATACATCGGTACTACTGCCGGTTACATACACTTCCGTAAAAAGATTCGGATCGCTAAATTCACTGACTTTCCAATCTCCATTTTCATATACCAATGTAAACGGTTCTGTAATATCAGAGCGATCTGTATAATGTGCAGTAGCATAAAAGGATGCCTTGCTATCATCCGCAGAAACAAATTTGATCTCTACATCCTCCAGAGTAACATTTCCACCTTTTCCACTTTGCTGTTGATAGAGTTTTCCATCTACCTCTTTGTATTTTTCATCGACCTGACTGTCATACTGTGAGGCACAGGATTCGGAAAAGACAGTTCTCAGCTCTGCCTTCACATCCGCAACCGTCGTGACGCTTTCATCAGACACCTCGTGAAAGCTCGTATTGAGTACACTACTTGTATTCTCATTTTCTTGAAAATAGCCTCCGTTGAAAACAATCCCAAAATACATATCGCAAGCAGCATCATATAAAGATTTTGCTTTGGTTTCCCATTGTTCTGCATCCTCGGCACTAGTCAATTCGGTTGTTCCAATTGTGTTTTCATCATTCGTCGCAGATGATTCTGTCGTAGTGCCTATAGAGATTTCAGAATCTTTCCATGCATCTGATGTTCCCTCTGGAACAATGCCGGTGCATCCTGTGCTTACAAACAACATCGAAAGCAAAATTGCCGACAAAAATGCCGTTGTCTTCATTTTCTTCATCATAGCCATAATCCTTTCATTAAAAAATATACATAATCGAAAAGCAATAAAATTTGACATTGAACAGGTACTTCTCCCCATTGCATACATTTACAGGCAAAACGGCTCAAATGCTGTTGATTTGCATAACGTAGGAGACTAGTACAATTCAGGCTCTGTAAATTCATCGACTTTCCAATCACCGTTTTCATATACCAATGTAAAAGGCATTGTTCCTAAATACATCCCGGAACGGTAAGGATCATATAAAGAAACTTGAAATTCCATCTTGTTGCTATTGGCAGAAACAAATTCTATGTCAACATCTTCCATAGAAAATACGCCGCCCTTTCCCATTGGCGTTTGATAAAGCGTTCCATCGGCTTCCTGATATACAGCGTTCAACCGATTGTCATATTGTGATAGATACGATTCCGAAAAAAAGTTTCTTAAATCTGCTTTCACATCTGCAATGGTTGACACTCTGGAATCGGAAACTTCATTTAAAATAGATCCCCCGCTCGTATGCATCGTGCCATTATTTGTTTCATAATATGTTCCATTCGCAATCGCATTAAAATAGACATACCAAGCACTTTCAAATCGCTGACGAGCATAATTTTCCCACTTTGTTTTTTCATCTGTATGATCGGATGAATCAGAAGTAAGATTCTCTGTTGTCTGACTTACTTCTGTGGTTCTATTATCACTTTCTTGTGTCATAGCAGTAGTATATGTAGTATATTGTATGTTGGTAGTATTTATTTTTTTAGAATCATCAGTGCCATATATTGTAGTAGTTACTGTATTTGTTTGAATTGGTTTTGTTGTCGTTTCTGTTGGTGACCTTGTATTTTCTGGTTTTTCTGATGTATTGGTTTCCGCATTACTTTGTGCTTCCATATTGTTTTCCAATTCCATTTTGGAAGCAGAAGTAAATGTACAGCCCGTAATGAGAAATAATACGAAAATCAGCATGAATAATGCTGGTATAGATGTTTTCGGCTTTTTGGTAATGAACATAAGCCGTTCTTTTAACTGCTTTCCTCTTGATGTCATAGAAGTGGATACCGTTCCCATCATTACAGTATGGCTTGTACTTACGAGAGAGAGAAGGGCTTTTCCATATTCCATACGCTGTTTGTGATTAAACGTTTTCATCACGCTCTCATCACAGGCACATTCACAATCCTGCTTTGAGAGATACGCAGCAATCCAAACAAGCGGATGAAACCAATAAACAGATACCAGAAAACAGCGTAAAATAGACCATAATAAATCTCCGTGATGGTAGTGACACAGCTCATGTGAAATAATGTAATTGAGATAAGCTTTTTTCTTTCCTGCTGCCTTGTTGAGATATATTGCGGGTCTTCGTATGCCGAAAATACAAGGCGACCCAAGATCTTCTACGACATAAACCGGAACCTCACATTTTATTTTGTACCTCACCCTGCACTTTCGCAAGTGTGCATAAAAGATACAATTGACAGTCAAAAACCAAAGAAGCAGCCCAAACATGCCTACGAGCCAGATTATCATCATCAGTTTATGCCAATCAAATGCCTGATTCTTTATAATGGCTTCTTCTCCTTGCGATACAGTTCCATCATTTTGATGCACTTCGGGACTGTTTTCTATTTCATTATAAACAGGTTTCTTGTTTGATTCTTCTGAACTAGAATCTGTATTTCCAGAAGACTGCATTTGAACATCTGTCATAGTCGATATTTCGGTCATAAAAGTAGTATGATATTTCTGAAAATTCATAACACTCATAGGACTTTCCGGTAGTCCAAACGGAATCAGCAGCCTGATTGCAACAATCAGCCAAAGTGCATAGATCACACCGTTTTTGATTCTTCCTCGCAGAAAAAAACGCAGCAGAATTATCACAATTATCAGAAAAGAGGAACTGATTACAGTTTCAATCATTGTCGTCACGCTCCGCCTGATGCAAGATGTTTTGTAACTCTTGAAGGTCATCTTCAGAAATTGCTTTCTGTGCAAGCAAGGAGTTAACCATAAGTCCAATGCTTCCATGATAAATCCGCTTCAAAAATGACTTCGTTTCGGCAAGCTCCGCATCTTCCCGTTTTAAAATAGAATAATATTTTTTCGCTCGTTCTTCTTTTTCGTATTCAACTGCTTTTTTGGTCTCCATTCGTTTCAAAAGCGTAATAACAGTGCTTTTGTCCCACCCCGTTTCTTCCTTCAGTGCAGCAGTTAACTGCATAATCGTAACTGGCTCAAGCACCCAAATTTTAGACATCACTTTCCATTCCGCTTCTGAAAGGCTTATTTTCTCATTCATCGTTTATTCCTCCTACAGGTTTACAATTGTCTACCATCATATTATAGCAAACTGGTGCACACTTGTCAACCACTTTTCAAAATAACATTGCATAAAAATTGCAGCTTTTATTTGTGCAACTTGACATATTTTTATAAATCACTTCCATTTCTCTTGACGCCAATGAAAACTCACGTTATAATAATTAAACTGGCAGTTTAATTTTAAAGGAGTTGATGCAGGATGCAAACCAAAAAGAAAAAACGAATTGCATACAATCAAGCTAACATACTTGACGCTGCAAAAGAATTGTTTCAAGTAAACGGCGTTTTAAGAACGACTGTTGATGAAATTGCTCGTACTGCTGATTGCAGCAAAGCAACTATTTATGTGTATTTTCAGAACAAAGATGATATCTACTATCA
>DYCW01000066.1 GCA_019417865.1 Ruminococcus sp.
GTGGAAAAGGTGGGTGTAACTTTAGTGTTCTATGGAAAAAGCATATTTTATTGGTATGCTCTATTTTTTCTGTAATCAGTATACAGTACAGTTGACAGATGTATAATATGCAAAATCGTTTCATAAAATGACATATCAAATACAATGGAGGGGATGGCATGAAACGGCTGACCAAAAAAGTCATTCGGCGTACCGTTATTATCCTGCTTGTCTGTGTCTGTAGCATAACAGGAATTTATTTCGGTGGTGAAAAAGCAGAAAGAGCCATACAGACACTGGCGGTTCGTCCGCCCTATGAACCACCGATTATCGTACTGGATGCCGGACATGGGGGGATGGATGGCGGCTGTTCTTCTGTTAATGGTGTTCCAGAAAAAGGAATCAACCTGCAAATTCTTTTACATTTGCGAGCCATGTTACAAATGGAGGGGTATACAGTTGTGGTAACCCGGGATACGGACCGTTCGATTCACGATGATGGCATTGAGGGCATTGCCAATCAGAAAAGTTCCGACATGGACAATCGATTGGCACTGTTTAATGAATATGACAATGCAGTCTGCCTTTCCATTCACCAGAATCAGTTTACAGATTCTGCCTATAGTGGGGCACAAATGTTTTATGCGAACACCAATCGGGAAAACAGTGTGCTTGCACAGACGATGCAGGATGCGTTTGTTGCACAGCTTCAGCCGGAGAATCAGCGAGAAATTAAACAATGCGGAAAGGAACTCTTCCTCTGTTATTTCAGTGAGAATCCGACAATTATGGCAGAATGTGGTTTTCTCTCCAATCCAGAGGAGGCAGCGTTGCTGGAGTCAGAGGAATATCAGCAGAAGGTTGCCTTTACTTTGTTTGATGGACTGAATCAGTACCTTGCAAAAAAGCAGATAAAAGCAAACTAATATCATATGTTGCACGTATAGGGCTTATAAAAAAATGCCCAACCAAAAAGACTGCAATCTCGAAAAACGGGACAGCAGTCTTTTTTGTGGTATAATGATGAAATAACTTTGCTGAAAGTAATACTGTTTGCCTTTATGGAAAACGGATATG
>DYCW01000067.1 GCA_019417865.1 Ruminococcus sp.
GTGTCGAATGGGATATATTATGCTGGAAAATTTATACCGTATTCGGAGTCAGCTGCCAAAAGAAGCACAGGACATGATACGGGATGCGGATTATCGGGAATCCATGACAGATTGGGTATATGATAAAGAAAATCAAATAATCTTTCTCCGTCAGCGGCAACAGTATGATTCCAATGCATGGAATCCAATTGATCCATTAGAAAAACGGTATACGCTATTGATCGGCGAAGGAGAGGCGTTAGAATTAAAAATGGATTATCGGGAAACACGGTATCCATTGGAACGCATTCCCCTCTGGTTCTGCAACCAGACAGGATTTCTAAGAGAATCCATACAGGAAGTCATAAATGCAGCCATCGCTACTTATGAGGGCAAAAAAGAAGTCCATTCTCTCCAGACAAACTTGAATGTTGCCGCTGATTTCGAACAGCTTGACACACGACCCAAGCAGGATCCCTTGACAGAAGCAAAATTAGGTGCAGAAAAAATATTTCGTATTTTGGTATCCTTGTTAAAAAACAAAGAAAATTGTCTGGATTGTAAGAACTTGCTTTTCTATGCAGGTGGGTTAGCTGGATATGCTGCTCAGAGATCGATATGGGAAACCTATGGGACACAACAGAACCATACACAAAACGAAGTATGCTGGTTGATCACTGCTAAAAATGGAAAACGATACTACTATGATAATGGCATGATCCATCAATATTTATTTACGGATCCCTATTCTATTTGGATAACAGCAAGCCGTACGCTACAGGAACTGCATCCGCAAAAGAAAGAACTAACCGGCGACACATTAGCTAGCATTTCAAAACAAATCATAGATAACACCAATACGTTCGTTGGAAATGATCACTATCGGCTCAATGGGAAAATAGAACTAACAGATTCTAATCTCTCCGCTCTGCATGACATTTGGAAATCTCTAAAACCGATCATACACCAGCATTGTACTACGGGATGGCCGCTTTTATTCAGCATGGTGGTACGGAGGGCTTTACAGGTTTCTGATCAAGCAGCTCCGCCAGAATATGCACTTCGCTTGATTATGGAAAGTGCAATTTGTATTGCAAAATCAGATTTGTCAATAAAATAACGTTCTATAATAAAGCTTTGCTTTATATTGTTCTTATTTAAGGAGGCTGTAAAACATATGATTTGCCCCGCTTGCGGAAATGAATTTTCCGATGAAATGCCAATCTGCCCCTATTGTCAAACTCCTGTTGCAGAGAACCTGACAGAAGCATGGGAGGACTATGATTATGACAGTTTCTATTCTGTGGATACCAGACAGCTGCGAAAAAATCACAAGATTGTCTTTCTAATCGTACTGCTCTTTGTATTGGCACTGACCTTATTGGCACTCTTTTTTCAACTGCAAAAACCATCTCTTGCAACACAAATACGACGAGCAGATGCAACGGAACTGGCAGCCATCTGTATGGAATATCCAGAAGAAACTGCAAAGGATACCTATACACAAACCCTGCTGAATGCCATTGCAGATTTACAGCAAACCTATACCATGCACAATGACCAGGAATCAGAAGTGTTGGAAAGCCTGCAAAAAATGGCAGCTACAAAAAACGTTATGGTACGGGAACGTGCCTGCGATGTGGTTTCTGAAATGGAATCCGACCGCCTGTTACAGGAAATCAACCGTGTACGCACACAACGGCAAAAACGAATCCTGACATCGGATGACACGCTGAAAGAAACTGCTCTTTTACTGGCAGATACCTATCAGGAATCACCGGACACTTATGAGGCAGAAGCCCCTCATATTGTAAAAGACAACATGACAGACTCGGCAGATCAGGTCTATCATGTGATGCTGATGCACTGCAATACTTACGATGATGCAATTACACAATATAATGAGGAGAAAAAAGAGATCTCTGTCAACTTTCTCACCACACAGGATTATACACGTATCGGCATTGCCAGCATTTATGATCCGACTGCAAAACAATTTGCATTTATCCTTCTATTGCTGCCGTAAAAGGCACCGGCTGACACTGACAATCACAATTAGAAAGGAGCATTGTGCATGAATACCCCATTTTCCACAGATACGCTACATACCCCCTGCTATGTCACAGACGCTGCTGCCCTAAAACGAAATGGAGAAATTTTAAAATATGTACAGCAGGAAACTGGCTGCAAAATCCTGCTGGCACAGAAAGCCTTTTCCATGTTTTCGGTCTATCCGCTGCTAAAGCCCTACCTTGCTGGTACCACTGCCAGTGGTCTATATGAGGCAAAACTTGGCAGAGAGGAAATGGGCGGAGAGGTGCATATTTTCTCCCCTGCCTATCCAGTCGCAGACATGCCGGAAATCTGTTCTGTCAGTGACCATATTGTTTTCAACTCATTTCACCAATGGCAGCTGCACCGTGATACCGTAAAAAACTGCGGACGACCGATTTCCTGCGGCATTCGTATCAATCCGGAATATGCCGAAGTAGAAACAGATCTGTATAATCCCTGTATTCCTGGTTCCCGCATGGGAACAACCCTGGCTCAGTTTTCAGAGGAAGCCTTTAACGGACTGGATGGCATTCACTTCCACACCATGTGTGAACAGGACGCCCCTGTACTGGAACGTACACTTTCTCATGTAACCGAAAAATTTGATGCCTATTTAAAACGCTGCAAATGGGTCAATTTCGGTGGCGGACATCATATTACCCGTCCAGGTTATGACTTGCCTTGTCTGCTTCGCTGTATCCACAAAATACAAGATCACTACGGTGTACAGGTTTACTTAGAACCAGGAGAAGCTGTTGCCCTCAATGCTGGCTATCTGGTGGCAACGGTACTGGACTTTGTACAAAACGGCATGGAAATTGCCCTGCTGGACGCTTCCGCCGCCTGTCATATGCCGGATGTACTCGAAATGCCCTACCGACCGCAGATTATCGATGCAGGTCTTCCAAACGAAAAAAAATACACCTATCGACTTGCCGGAAATACCTGCCTGGCAGGAGATGTCATCGGGGACTACAGCTTCGACCATCCGCTGCAAGTCGGGGATCGACTCATTTTCTGTGACATGGCAATTTACACAATGGTGAAGAATAATACCTTTAACGGAATGCCACTGCCGGACCTAGTATTACGACAGGAAGACGGTTCTTTCTCCGTTGTGAAAAGATTCTCCTATCAGGATTTTAAAGGCAGGCTTTCTTAACATGAATTTACAGCATTGTACGCTTTGTCCCCGTGCCTGTGGTGCAGACCGCCAAAACACAGCCGGTCTCTGCGGCGGCGGTGCGGAAATACGGGCTGCCCGGGCTGCCCTGCACTTCTGGGAAGAGCCCTGCATCAGCGGTACAGGCGG
>DYCW01000068.1 GCA_019417865.1 Ruminococcus sp.
GACAGATTTGTCACTTTGTACCATTGGAAAAAGCGGGATGCTGCGGCATCCAAAATTGCCAACCATTTATCGACGCCTGCTGAAACCAGTCAAAGTAGAAAAAAATGCATCTGACAGAATGAAAAAGGAACTCAGTGGGTTGGATACGCAAATTTTATACAGCATTATTAAAAGCCGGCCATTGCCGGACAGCATGGCAGTCAAAGCATTGGCGTATATTCGTTCTGATTTATACGGCGATGGAGATGCTTTTTACATGAAGCATCCAGACAGTGTATGCTGCCAGATTTTAAAGGCATGGCTGATAAGGAGAGGAAAACCAATGGCAACTACAGTAAATTATGAGTATCCGTCAGCAGCGTATCAGTGCGGCAGATTGTTTGCCGTTTACGCTGCCATTCAAAGAAAGGCCAATCCAGATGTCAATGTGGGTGTGGTAGAACGATACTATGCTTCTGCCAGTGTAAAGCCGGCATTTGTTCTGGGAAAACTGGCGAGCCTTTCCCATTATCATCTTTCTAAACTGGACAGCGGATCCGCTGTGTTTTATCAGAAGATGCTGAACAGCATTTCCTGTCAGATTGCACTGCCGCTTCCAAATGTGCTGACGACAGAAGAACAGAGCGAATTTGCACTGGGCTACTATCAGCAATGTGCAGAAATTTTCAAGCCAAAAACAGCAGAAACAACAGAAACGGAGGAATAAAATCATGGCACTGAACAACAGATATGAATTTATGTTTTACATTGAAGTGGTAAACGGCAATCCCAATGGCGATCCAGATATGGGCAATGCCCCTCGTATGGATCCGGAAGATCGGCACGGTTATATTACGGATGTTGCCATCAAACGCCGCATCCGGAATTATATACAGTCGGCATATGGCAGTGAAGAAGGCATGGAAATTATCATGCAGAATGCCACGAATATTAACAAGAATATTGCCCGTGCGAAAGAAAAAGCTGGTGTTGATGTATCGGCAAAAGATAAAAATGCTGTTTATAAAGCAAGACAGGAAGCATGCAGAACATTTTATGATGTCAGAACATTTGGTGCTGTCCTTTCCACAGGACCGAATGCCGGACAGGTGAGGGGACCAGTGCAAATGACATTTGCCAAGTCATTGGATGAAATTTTGCCGCTTGATATTTCTATTACCAGAATGTGTGTTGCGGATGATGTCAAAAATGCAAAAAGCTATGCTGACTATGAGGAGAATGAGAAAGGGCAGCCAGAGGATAAGCTGCGTACAATTGGCAGAAAGCAGCTGATTCCGTATGGTTTGTATGAGGCCAAAGGGTTTATCAGTGCCAATCTTGCTTGCGAGACTGGGTTTGATGAAGAAGATTTGAAGCGGCTATTTGAAGCCATTCTCAATATGTATGAACATGATCGTTCGGCAAGCAAGGGCATGATGACAGTGATTTCGCCGCTGATTATTTTCAAGCATGTGGGAACAGACAGCTGTGAAGAACAGCGTATCCGTCAGGCAAAGTTGGGATGTGCCTCTGCCCAGCAGTTGTTCAGCTTGGTACATGCAGAGAAAAAGGCAGATGTTGCTTATCCACGAAGCATTGATGATTATACCATTTTTGTTCATGCAGATGCCGTGCCGAATGGTGTAGAAATTGGATTTCTGAGCAGCCCGTATGATGAAATCAGCTGGGGAAGCCTTCCGAACAGCACTTGCAACGCTGTAAAGCTATATGAATGATACCGAAAAAATACCACTTTCTTATTTGTCACAATATTATTTTTGTAAACGGCGTGCTGGATTGATTTTACTGGAACAGGCATGGGAAGATAATGTGTACACAGTAGAGGGAAGTTTACAGCATGAACGAGTGCATACAAAGCGGATTGAAAAGCGGGGTAATTTTGTAAAACTTTACGAGCTATCTGTTTTTTCAGAACTGCATTGTCTTTCGGGAAAATGTGATTGTGTGGAAGCGTATGAGTGCGAAGAAGGTGTTGTAATACCAGCATTGCAGCAAACATATCAGCTGTATCCGATTGAATATAAACATGGAAGGATTCGCAATGAAATAGAATATCAGGTTCAGCTCTGTGCACAGGCAATGTGTTTGGAGGAAATGTTTGGTTGCCATATTCCAAAAGGGGCATTATTTTACATTGATGCCCATCGCCGAATAGAAGTAGAATTGCATCAAGAACTTCGAAAATTGGTGATAGATGGTGCATCCGCTTTACGGCAAATGCTGGAAATGCAGAAGGTTCCATCTGCTGCGTTTGAAAGAAAGTGCTTAAAATGTTCTCTCTATGAAATCTGTCAGCCAAAAGTAAAAGCATCCGCATCCTCCTATTTGAAAGCACTTGCAGCAGAATGCTGTGAAAAGGAGGCATGATATGAAAAAACTGTTAAAGACACTTTACTTACTTACCCCAAATACCTATTTGCATTGTCAGAATGAAGCCATTTCAATCTGTGTTGGACAAGAAGAAAAATTTCGCATTCCAGCACATATGCTGGATTCCATTGTATGTATTGGAAATACAACTGTTAGTACACCATTGATTGCCTATTGTGGAGAACATGGCATTTCACTTTCATTTCATTCAGATTCTGGAAGGTTTTATGGTAGAATATACGGATCTGTCAACGGCAATGTGCTTTTACGAAAGCGGCAGTTTCAAATGTTATCGGAAGAAGCGGCTTCTGTTGATTTTGTAAGAAATGTATTGTATGGAAAATTTAAAAATTCCAGAATGGTTTTGATGAAATCAGAAAAAGATATTGAAAATACGGAAAAAAAGATGCGTCTGAAGCGTGCCTCTAATGAATTGGCAGATGCAGCAAAAACACTGGAAACAGCAAGTAATGTGGATACCATGAGAGGAATTGAAGGTGCGGCAGCACAATGTTATTTCCGTGTATTTGATGATATGTTAAAAACAGAGGATGCAGCAATGCAATTTAAACGGCGTTCCAAACGACCGCCGGAAAACAATGTCAATGCATTAATGTCTTTTCTGTATATGATGTTGAAAAATCAAGTGCAATCTGCCTTAGAATCCGTTGGATTAGATCCTGCCTGTGGATATTTACACGCTTTGCGTCCTGGAAAACCCGCCTTGGCATTGGATTTAATGGAGGAACTGCGGGCACCATTGTGTGACAGAATGGCATTATCATTGGTAAATTTGCGGCAGATTCAAGTAGAGGATTTTGCATATGATGGCGATCGAATTATCCTTTCAGACAAGGCTAAGCGAGTGGTTGTGGAAAAATGGCAAAGTCGAATGAAGGAAACAATTACACATAACTTTTTAGGAGAAAATATTCCAATTGGGTTAATTTCATATACACAGGCAATGCTTTTTGCTCGGGTGCTTCGTGGCGATTTAGATAGTTATCCGCCTTTTATATGGAGATGAGAGTATGTTTATTGTATTAGCTTATGATGTCAACACTGCTTCTGAGTATGGACAAAGACGACTGGGAAAAGTGGCAAAATTGTGTGAAAATTATGGTGTTCGTGTACAAAATTCTGTTTTTGAACTTGAGATCAATCTTTCTCAACTTGCTATCATTACGAATCGCTTGGAGCAGATTATTGATATGGAAAAAGATAGTGTACGTTTCTATCGAATCAGTGGGAACTGGGAAAATAAGGTGACAATATTAGGAAGAAAGCAGATGGTCGAACTAAAGGACGCTTTTATTATCTAGGCTAGGCGAACGTATATGATACATAAAATAGAAGGGAGGTTCGTGCAGGAAAAAAACGTATCATATGAATGTATTCTAAATAATATTCATAGTATTCTAAATAATATTCATATGATTGGATATTTAT
>DYCW01000069.1 GCA_019417865.1 Ruminococcus sp.
GCGTTACTGTGTGTCTGCGTATCAATGATATACATTTCCATTTCCTGCAATGCCTGTGCAGTATTGGCATTGAAATAGGTCTGTTCCTGTGCAATCGGTTCCACATAGAACCGCATCAGCCGCCGCAGTACCTTCTTGAAAAAGACCAAAACCGGATTGCCGGTCAAAGGACGATATGGCTGTACCTGATATTGTGTGCTGACATATTGCACATTGCTGCGAAGGGTATCCGGATCGTAGGACTCGGTTGGATTTTCTGGATTCGCATCGCATGGCACGTCTGCAAAGGAAAGCATAGAGCTATTCAAACCTTTTTGCTGGATGTCCGAGCGGATCTCCGACATAATATCTTCAATATTGATTGCCATAGGCTAATAGGCTTTTCGTTTGGGAAAAGCCCCTCCTTTCCATTTTGTTCGGCTGCGGCAGAACCCGCAGCCGGTTTATTGTACCTGTTCTACATCTATAAAAATGGAATTGATACCGGTAAAGGCATATTCCACGTAGCCTTTTTCCTGTAAAAACGCCATGATTTCCTGATTTTTTTGTCCAATGGGCAGTTTTTTGGAATACGGAATCATTTCCAGTATCAGCACCAGGGGACGATACTGCGTAAAATCAATGGAACGCAGGATCTCCATTTCCATGCCTTCAATATCAATATTCACCAGAAGCGGCACTTGATGCATTTGTGCAAGCAGATCATTGACAGAAATCGTTTCCACATTGACGGTTTCCAGTAATTGCAGGTCTGGATTGTCTGCGAGCAGGTCGGTGACATCCTCCGGTGTCGATAAACCATCTACATTCATGACATGAAATGGGATGATTTCTCCAGACTTTGGAGCAATGCAGCGATTTAAAATCGTATCACCGCTGCGTTCCTTCTGCAATGCTGGAATCAAAGCCGGGTTGGCTTCGATGAGCGTTCCGGTTGCCCCCTGTTCATAGAAAAAATAGGTATTGCTCATCTCTTTTGGGCGGTTTGCACCCAAATCCAGATAACTGCACTTTGCAAATGGAATCCCAAGCACAGCGAACAGATATGCAAGAATGGCATCCTCGCCGGACTGGGAATAGGTTGTTTTCATGAGCATATTCAAGTTGACATTGCTGCTTCCCTGTGAGTCGGCGGCTCGTTCTAAACGGGTGACCCGTTCCAGCAGAGAAATTGTGGTCAGGTCATCTTGCTGTAACCGAGAGAGGGTTTGCTGCATGGTATTCTGCAATTGCTGTACCGCAATATTGGATTGTTGATTTTGGTTTGCCAATGCTGGCAGATCCTGTACCAATTGTGGGGATAGTTGCAGCTTTTGGCAGAGTTTTTGGTGTTGATGTTGCCGAAGCCGTTGTTTCCATTGGTCGAGCATTGTTTGTCTATCCTCCTTTGTGTGAGTTATATAGAAAAATAATAAGTAGCAGCGGAATGGTGTCCAAGATTGCACGCCGCAGGCGGCGAGTCGCCGCAGACAGTCCACCCACCGTTATGTTATGAGAAAGATGGGGCTTTTGAATGCCCTCAAGGGCGGGAAACGATTGCACGCCGCAGGCAACTATGGTCAAGCGGATTCCGCTTGGCGAGGGGTGCAGGGGACAGCTGTCCCCTGCAAAACACTGCAAATTCAGACAAGAAAACCGGATGAGGAACAGTGTCAATCGCCCTTCTAAAAATCTGCTGTCAAGTTTACAATCTGGTTGCACGGGGGCGATTGACGACACCAAGGCAAGCTGTGGGTGTCCCCCAGCCTTGCCGAGCCATTCCGACAAGCTTTCTCTAAGAAGGCATTTCTGCTCAATCAAACGATCTGAACGCCGGCGGCGGCGAGTCGCCGCCGACAGCCCACCCACCGTTACGTTATGAGAAAGATGGGGCTTTTGAACGCCCTCAAGGGCGGGAAACGATTGCACGCCGCAGGCAACTATGGTCAAGCGGATTCCGCTTGGCGAGGGGTGCAGGGGACAGCTGTCCCCTGCAAAACACTGCAAATTCAGACAAGAAAACCGGATGAGGAACAGTGTCAATCGCCCTTCTAAAAATCTGCTGTCAAGTTTACAATCTGGTTGCACGGGGGCGATTGACGATACCAAGGCAAGCTGGGGGAGTCCCCCAGCCTTGCCGAGCCATTCCGACAAGCTTTCTCTAAGAAAGCATTTCTGCTCAATCAAACGATCTAAACATCGCCGGCGAAAACGCTACGCTGTTCGCCTGTGTCCGCTGTCCGCCTTATAGTACGTTGTACCAACTTGCAACCTTTTCCCTCTAAATTTCTGTACTACATACTATTTTGTTTTTTCAGAGGGCGGACAGCGGTATCTTATTCTCGTTCGTTTACCGATTTAATTCGTTCGCTTTGCAAGGGGGCAGCTTGCCCCCTTGCATTCCCCTCGCCAAGCTGAGCCAGCTTGACCGCAGTCGCCGTTCGGCGGATAAAACGTAACATCATTCCTTAGGTTAATGACATTGCCCACACTACGGGGAATCACCCTGGCTTTATTCTTTTTGCTGAAAAAAGAAAAAGAAGCAAAAAGAATAAAAGCGTTGCTGTTCCCTGTTTCCTATTTTTCCTGCTCAAAATCCCATGTTGTCTCCAGGCGACATAGTCCGATATCCCGTTTGGTTGCCATCACCGTAAACGATTGGATTCGCCGAATATCATCAAAAAAGACCCCTGTTTTAGAATGAATTGCAACATCTAAAAAATACTTTCCTGGCAGTAGATGGTTTTGAAATGTCCAGCGGATGTGCCCAGTCCTTTTGACCGGAATCAATCGGTCGCAGTCAATGTCTACATTTGTCCCATAGCAGTGCACACTGTCTTCCCGAAAGATACCATACCCAAAATTCCCTTCTAAGCCTTCCTCTCTGGCAGTATAGGCAATTTCTACGGTAATCGCTGCACCTGTTGGAAACACATGACAGATTTCTCCGTCTGCATTTCGCATCACGGCGTCTGTAAACTGTACTGCTCCATTGCCCATTCGGACAGCGGTTGGTTCGCAGAAGTCCGGCAGCTGCGGTGTTTCGGGGTCAGCAGTCGCCTGTTCCTGCGCAGCAGCTTTCGTTTTTGGAGCATGTTCCGACTCTCGTGCAATGCGGTCTTTTTCCATTGCAGAGAGATAATGTTCGTGCACATACTTCGGGATCCCCTCTTCTCGAATGTTGCCGTTGTCAATCCAGATGGAACGGTCACAAATTTGTTCAATTTGTTCCATCGCATGGGATACAATGACAATGGTCGTTCCAGCAGCCTTGATTTCCTGTAATCGCTGGAAGCACTTCCGCTGGAAGTTGACATCGCCCACGCCTAAAATCTCATCAATCAATAAAATATCTGCATTGACATGAATGGCAACAGAAAAGGCAAGACGCATATACATGCCGGAGGAATAGGTTCGGACTGGATTATCAATAAATTCCTCCAGCTCGGAAAAATCAATAATGGTCTGCAATCGTGCATCGATTTCCTTTTTTGTCAAACCAAAAATCGAAGCGTTCGTGTAGATATTCTCCCTGCCGCTCATATCCGGATGGAAACCAGCACCAAGCTCAATCAAACTGGACACTCTGCCCTTCATGGTAATCGTCCCCTTGTCGGGATAGAGGATTTTGGTGAGCAGCTTCAGTGTGGTACTTTTCCCGCAGCCGTTGTGTCCCACCAGACCCACTGCCTCCCCTGGTTTTACCCGGAAGGAAATCCCCCGCAGTACCGGACGAATTTCATAGCGGCTGCGTTTCCGGAAGAGGAGACGTTCTTTGAAGCTTTGCCCCTTGTCCAGAAACACCCGAAAGCTTTTTTCCACATGCTCCACTTGAATGGAATATTCCGTTTCAGCCATGATTTACAACTCCTCCGCAAAGCCTTTTTTCAGTTTGGAAAAGGACAGCAGTCCGATCAGCAGAAACAGTATGCCCAGTACAACCGCCTCCAGCAGGGTTGCCAGCTGTGGGACAACACCATGATACAGCACATCCCGATAGGCAGTGATAATTGAGGTCATGGGATTGATGTGATAGAGTTTCTGCCATTTTTCCGGAACAAGCGTTTCCGGATAGAGAACCGGTGTCATATACATCCAGATCATTGAGACAATGCCTAAGATATGTTCCAAATCCCGAAAATAGACGGTGACAGCGGCAGAGAGCATGGCAATGCCAAGTGCCAACAGGTATTCCACAATCATAATCACGGGCAGACAGAGCAAAGCCAGTGGATTGAATGTCGCACCAGTGACCAGCATGACGGCGAAAATAATCAGGAAACACAGCAGCATATTGACAAAGCAGCTGGTGACATAAGAGATGGGAATGATTTCCCGGGGAAAATAGATTTTTTTGACCAGGTCTTTTTGTGCAACAATGGAGCCGGCACCGCCCGTCATGGCGGCAGAAAAGAAAATCCACGGAATGAGGGCAACAAAGAGATAGAGCGAGTAGTGCTCTACCTGTGACGGCAAGATAACGGTAAAAACGAATGTATAGACGAGTAACTGCATCAGTGGATTGATAAATGTCCAGAGAAAACCAAGGACAGAGCCTTTGTAGCGGCCACGGAGGTCTTTTCGGACAAGGCTGAAGAGCATTTCCCGATAGTGATAGAGTTCACGGAGTAATTTCATGAATCATAAAATCCTTTCCTTTGCGATGACTGGCGTTAGTATACCCATTTTCCGCAGCGTTTTCCAGTGAGAAGGGCGGAAAGAAACTACCTTGTATTATACTACATTTTTTCGGTTGCGTCAACGCATTCCGAAAAGTTTCACAGAAAGCAGAATTAAATACCGTGCGTTCGATAGATAAAGTTTTATCCGCTGCATAGCGACTGCGGTTGGCAGCGGTAGAATGCATTTTCATCAAAAGATAACCCCAGAAGGATAACCTGATTATAGTAGCATTTCTACCTACACAAAAAAGCCGCTGCCTCCAACCGGTACAGCGGCTTTTGTTATGATTTTTTTAATCGTTCATGTAATAGAAGTGGAACCATGTCGGATAGCTTGCAAGATGTTCATCCAGTGTGGTTCTGCTGCTGAAGCCCGGATCATTCATCGTGAAATCAGAGGTTTTCAGTGTGCTGCTGTCCAAATTGGTGCAGCCGGTTACAACAACATAATGTGAACCGCCGTATACATTGTCCGCTCCCACGATCACTGGTCCGTGTTCTTTCAAGAGTGTATATAGCCGCTGACAGAATGCCGTGGTGGAAAGTCCAGAGCAGGACTCAATCTCATAGCCCATGGCAAAGACAGGTGCCCAAAGTAAAGAATTATTGCTGAATTGCAGCTGATACCGCATTTCATCTGGCAGAATTTCTGTTCCAGTATGGTAGGACTGGGTCATTGCCAGAGAAGTCACCAGGCAACCCACCTGTGCGATGGTCTTTGTGCCGATATAGGTAGAACCCCATCTTGGATCTGCCTGATTGTAGTACGGCACGGTATAGGCAATTCCGCTTTCCTGTTTTTTCTGAAAGACACCTTTTTCATCGAACAGATAGGTTCCATCCGGCAGAGTTACCGTTCCGGTTGCCATCTTACCGGTGGTCAAATCGAAATAATACTGTGTCCCATTCAACGTCAGCCAGCCAGTTGTCATTGTTCCGGTTTCGCTGAAATGATATGTGCCGTCTTTCAGGGAAACCATACCTGTCTGCATCGTACCATCTGCCCCGAAATAATAGGTTGCTTTATCAATCACCTGCATCTGATTGACGGTCATGCCAAATTCCGTAAAATAATACGTTTTACCATCTATCGTCTGCAAGCCCATTGCCTGTTTGCCGTCCTCACCGAAGCAAAGAATTGTGCCGTCTTCCATGGTCACCAGACCCGTCTGCATAACACCTTCTGCATCAAAGCTGTAAGTCGCATCATCAATGGCGTACAGTTGATTGGTTACCATGCCGGTTTCGGTAAAGCAATAGGTTTTGCCGTCTATGGTCTGTAAGCCAGTTGCCTGCTTGCCGTCTTCGCCAAAATACCGTACACTGCCATCTTCCAAAGTCAGTATACCGGTCTGTAGAATGCCGTCTGTGCCAAAGCAGTAGGTTGCCCCGTCAATGCTCTGCAAGCCTGTCAGTGCAATACCGGTTTCGTTGAAATAGTAGACCGCTCCGTTTTCGTCTGTTACCCAGCCGACATATGGCGTTGCATCGGTGTTGCAGCCAGCCACTGTGCCGTCTGTGCAGGTGTAAATACCCGTTTGCAGCACGCCAAATTCGTCAAATATGTAAGGCGTTCCGTCAATCTGTACCTCTCCGACTTGCTTGCCGGTGTCCTCAAAGACATAGTACAGGCGGTTGGAGTGCAGCACCCATCCAAATTGTTTTTGACCAGTGGTGCGGTTGAAGTAGAACCGCAGTCCGTTTACGGTCTGCCAGCCAGTTTTCAGTGTACCATCCAGAGCAAACAGATAGGTTTCGCCGTTTGGCAGCGTGGTAATGCCAGTTGCATACGTACCATCTGCATAGCAGTAATACAGGTTGCCAGTCAGACCTTCATACCAGTTTTCCTCTGTGACATCGGATGGTAGAACCGATTGTCCGCATGGCTGCAGGGCATCTTCCTTAATGATAACTGGCTGTAATAATTCTGTGTTGTCAATTGCAGAAGCAGAGACGGCACCCAGTCCGACTGCTGCAAAGCAAGTACTGGCAACGAGCACAAGCCGGTTGATTCGGCTGTGTAGTGCATGTGCCATTGGTAACACACCCTTTCTCTTTCTAATTGGTTTGCGTGTTGTGACAAATGCCGTTTATAGAACCAGCCACAGATTTGCTTGACGCAAGCTGCCGAAACATGCATGAAAGGACGGTTGCTGGCTGGTTACAAATATCGCTTGTGCTGTCACCGTTTTGTCATCGTTTTGATCAAACCATTGTTATTATAGAGTATTTCTCTCTGGCTGTCAAGAGGGAAAGTTTGAAGAATTCGGGAAAAATCGGGAATTTTGGGTATATTTTATAGTTCTTGTCGATTTGGCACGAGCAAATTGTGCAGAAATATGGGAAGCCAAAGTGGGCTGTTTCCAAAAAGTAAAAAATATAGTGCGTCTCCCGTTGAATTTACGATATGGGAGATGCACTGTTTTTGGGCGGATAAGGGGTGCGTTCGTCAGTCAAGTGGAGCAGATAATCTACACTGGTCTGATAGTAAGCTGTCAATGCAATCAGCACTTCTGCGGTCAGTGCAATGACACCATTTTCATATTGAGAATACGTATTTTGAGAAACATGCAGGTAAGCGGCGACTTCACGCTGTTTCAAGTCCCGGTCTTCCCGCAGGGCACGGATATGCTGATACATGGCGATCTCCCTCTTTTTTTCTTATTATGGCATATCTGGAATCCAGATATTGAATTTTATCTGAAATACAGATAGAGCCACTCGGAATATGCATTTTTTCCATGAGATTGCCGCAGAGTTTCCCATGGTTTCCAGCAATCCATACAAAATACTTTCCACAGCTTTGTGCAAAACAGAAAATCCCTGAAATTGCCCGTTGACAGACAGAGGAAGATGTGATAGAATGAACGCATACAGTGTTCGATGTACAGTCGCACTGTTTTGCACAATCCCGAATAGACCCGATTTTTGAAATACATTGCAGCGGCTCGTTATGCCTGCAATGAACATATCACAAAACATGGAAGAGAAAGGCCGCAGTTCGTTACACGTTCTAACAGAGAGCACCTGTCATTGGCTGCAAACGGTGCAGAACTGGAATTGACGGCACACCGTCTCAGAGTCTGCCCAATCCGCAGCGGGTTGCTCCCGTTATTGAGCATCCGAAAGACGCAGCTGACCGTTTCATACAAGAAAAGGGCAGCTTGTTCAGCCGGTTGAATGGTCTGTTTTTCCTTGGGATACGATTTCCCTGTGGAGTGAAGCAGACGTTTGCTGTGGCTGTTACTGCGTGAAGAAGGGTGGAACCGCGGCAGCTTGATTTGCTCTCGCCCCTGATACCGTGCAACCGGTGTCAGGGGCATTTTTTTATTGTTTTTTAGCTGCTTGCAAGGATAGAAAACAGCTGCACGCCGCAGGCGACTGCGGTCAAGCTGGCTCAGCTTGGCGAGGGTGATTCCCCACAGTGTGGGGAAATGTCAGCGTAGCTGACAAAAGGGAAGGGCATCCTCTAAATGGGGGGCAAGCTGCCACCCTTGCAAAGCGAACGAGTTTAGAGAGGCTGCTGGACGAGGAACAAGATACCGCTGTCCGCTCTCCGAAAAAACAAAACGGTATGTAATGCAGAAATTTAGAGGGAAGAGGTTGCAAGTTGGTACAACGTACTATGGCGGACAGCGGACACAGGCGAACAGCGAAGCGGATTCGCCGGACCGTTCAGACAAGGTTGCCCTAGGAAGCATTTTCGAATACCATCCAACAAATTATTTGCAGGATTTTCTTCTAAATGAAACGATCTGACCTTCGTCGGCAAAAGGGGGTTCCACCCCAGCTTTTGCCTGGGTAAATCGTCCATCGCCCCGTATGCAACCTTGTTGCAAATTTGATAGGAAAATTTTAGAGGGCGATGGACGGGGAGCGTTTTCCTTTTCCTGATGCAAGTACGCTTGCTTTTCTATTTTTGCTTCGCAAAAACGTGGGCTGCTCGCCCACACCTCGGCAGCATTTTTGAAAAACTGCTGCACCGAAAAACTTTTTATTTCGCCTACGGCGTGCAGACGTGAGAAAATGATTTTACTTTGTTTCACGTGAAACAGAAAATAATGTTAGAAAGATGCAGAAGAAGGAGATTGCAATGTACGATATGGAATCCTATGCGGTTGCAGTCATCGGAGCAGGACATGCCGGTGTCGAAGCGGCACTCGCTTGTGCCAGACTGGGCTGCAAAACGGTATTATTTACGATTTCTCTGGATCAGATTGCCAATATGCCCTGTAATCCGTCTATTGGCGGTACGGCAAAAGGTCATCTGGTACGGGAAATTGACGCCCTTGGCGGCGAAATGGGCAAGGCAGCGGATGCCTGCTTTTTGCAGAGCAGGATGCTCAATCGTGGAAAAGGACCGGCAGTCCACAGCCTTCGGGTACAGGCGGATCGGGTACAGTACCACAATTACATGAAACACGTCTGCGAACAGACCGAAAATTTATCTATCAAGCAGGCGGAAGTGGCAGAAATTCTTGTGGAAAATGGGGCAGTTTGCGGTATTGTCACCACATTAGGGGCAAGATATGCCGTACAGGCTGCCATTGTTGCCACCGGTACGTACCTCAACGGTAGAATCCATGTGGGGACAGTTTCCTATGAAAGCGGCCCGGACAGTGCCCTGCCAAGCCGTGCACTGGGAAAAAATTTGCAGGCACTTGGTCTGCCGTTGCGGCGGTTTAAGACAGGGACACCGTGCCGGGTGCATCGACGCAGTATTGATTTTGACCGCATGGAACCCCAGGACGGCGATCCGGAGATTGTGCCGTTTTCCTTCTCCACCCCAAAAGAGGGACTACATAACACGGTTCGCTGCTATATTGCCTATACCAACGGAGAAACCCATCAGATCATTCGGGAGAATCTGCACCGTTCGCCGCTGTTCACCGGACAGATTTCCGGCATTGGCCCTCGTTACTGTCCGTCCATTGAAACAAAAATTGTTCGGTTTGCAGAAAAAGAACGGCATCAGTTATTTGTAGAACCAATGGGTTTGCAGACCGAAGAATATTACCTGCAAGGGATGTCTTCCTCGCTGCCGGAGGATGTGCAGCTTGCTTTTCTGCGTACCATTCGGGGTCTGGAGCATGTGGAAATTATGCGGCCGGCATATGCCATTGAATATGACTGTGTGGATCCGACAGTCTTGCGTCCGACATTGGAGACGAAAAAAATTCATGGTCTGTACGGGGCAGGGCAGTTTAACGGCAGCTCTGGTTATGAAGAGGCAGCGGCACAGGGGATTGTGGCAGGGATCAATGCTGCTTTGCAGATTCTGCACAAACCGCCGATGATTCTGGACAGAGCCAGTTCCTATATTGGTACGCTGGTGGATGACCTTGTCACAAAGGGCTGTGAGGATCCATACAGAATGATGACCTCCCGCAGCGAATATCGGTTGGTGCTGCGGCAGGATAATGCCGATTTCCGCCTGATGCCCATTGGATATGAGATTGGCTTGCTGCCGAAAGCACGCTATGATGCCATGGTGGAAAAGTATGAGCTGGTGGAAAAGGAAAAGAAACGGCTGTGGAAAACAACCATTGCCCCGTCAGAAGTGTTGAATGCGTTTTTAACAGCCCATGACACCGCACCACTTTCCACAGGTTGTAAACTGGCGGATTTGATTCGCAGACCCCAGTTGAATTATCCACTGTTGAAATCGTTTGACCCGGAGCGTCCGGACTATGCTGTTGAAATCGGCGAACAGGCAGAAATTCAGCTGAAGTATGAGGGATACATTGAAAAGCAGCTGGCACAGATTGCACGAATGCGAAAATTAGAGGAAAAAGCCCTGCCGGAGGACGTGGATTATACGCAGATTCGGGGGCTACGCCTGGAAGCAGCAGAAAAACTGAATGCCCATCGACCGGCAAATATCGGGCAGGCAAGCCGGATTTCTGGTGTTTCTCCGGCAGATATTTCGGTGCTTCTGGTCTGGGAAACTGCATTGCAGAAAGGAGAACAGCGATCATGAAATGGGAGCGTGCAGAAAAACTGTTCGCACACAGCGGACTGTCCTTGACAGAAGAACAGTTTGGGAAATTTTCCACATACCAGGAGGTGCTTGTGGAAACAAACCGCCGAATGAACTTGACCACCATTACAGAGGATGCGGAGGTGTGGAGAAAGCATTTTCTGGACAGCTGTCTGCCGTTTCAGTATGTGGAAATCCCTGCTGATGCTGCTCTCATTGATGTGGGAACAGGGGCTGGATTTCCGGGGATTCCGATGCGAATTTTGCGTCCGGACTTGCAGTTGACGCTGTTGGACAGTCTGCAAAAGCGGGTACATTTTTTGGAATCTGTTTGTCAGGCATTGCAGATACCAGTGCAATGCGTCCATGCAAGGGCAGAATTTGCCGGAAAACAGCCGGATTTTCGGGAACAATTCGATGTTGCCTGTGCAAGAGCCGTGGCAGCCATGCCGTTGCTTTGTGAGTACTGTCTGCCGTTTGTAAAGGTGGGGGGCGTCTTTTTGGCGTTGAAAGGACCGAATGAGACGGCAGAAAGTGCCATGGAAACGATTTCTCTCCTTGGCGGTGTGCTGGAGGAGACGTATTTATATTCGCTTGACCAGCACGAAGCAAGGCGGTTATTTGTAATTCGGAAAGTCAGGGAAACCCCCAAGAAGTATCCACGGTCTCCAAAGCAGCTGCAAAATCGAAAATATCAGGTGTAATGATTGTGAATGGAAATGATAGGTTGCTGATTTACAGAATTTTCTTTTATTTTTTTTGAGAAACAGGAGAAACAGTTGACATTTTCTTGTTTTTTGCGTATAATAAAATTGAGAAGAGGAGATGTTCCAAATTCTCATAAGCGGTGAGTTTCTGCCATTTAAAAGAGAACTCAAAAAAGCGGTGAGTCTCCGCCATTTAAGAGAGAACTGAAAAATGTGGAGATGAAAATTCATCTCCACATTTTTATTAAGGAGAAACATGAAATTTTACCATATTAAAGATGACTATATTTCATTCCTTAGAGAATTTGATAAAAGGGTATCGGAAAATAAACAGGAAAGTAGACCTTATGTGGGGACACTGATTCAAATGGGTGATGTTGGATATTATGCACCTTTTACTTCTCCAAAGAAGAAGCATTTGCAAATGAAAAACGGAAAAGACTTTAGAAAAATTGTATTAACTGAAAATGACCAGCTTACTGCATATGATAGACGGGTGAAAGAACGTTGTTGCAACTTGAAATTACTGGAATCTATCTACATACAATATAATAAAAACAATATGGTATGATATATCTTTTGTTTTAATTGTGTTTGGAATTATTTAGTTTTCGTAAGGTGTTTTCTATTTTATCGCTTTTCCAAAAAGCTGCTTTTCTGCAATTGACAAATGCAATGGAAAGTAGTATCATAAGGAAAAGCGTTTTTTTCGCTTTGATTTGGAAAAAGCCGCTGCTCGATTGGATGAAACAACGGCTGAAAGGATGCTGGTTTTTTATGAATCACAATTTTGATGTTATCATTGTCGGCGGAGGGGCTGCTGGTCTGTATGGTGCCATTCAGCTGCCTTCTTATTGCAATGTGCTGCTGATTTGCAAGCAGGAATTGACGCTTTGTAATTCCTCTTTGGCACAGGGTGGGATCGCTGGTGTATACAAGTCACCGGAGGATGACACACCGGAACTGCATAAGCAGGATACCATGATTGCCGGCGGCTTTAAGAACAATCCAGAAACCGTTCAGATTCTCGTGGACAATGCTGCAATGGCGATTGATTCCCTGCTGAAATTGGGAGCGGATTTTGACCGCAAACCGGATGGCTCTTTGCACCGCACGCTGGAGGGCGGTCACTGTCGGCATCGGATTTTTCATCACAAAGATACCACCGGCGAGGAAATTGTCAACACATTGATCCGTAAGGTGAAAACACTTTCCAATGTCACCATTCTGGAATCCGCCATGATGGTGGGCTTACAAAAAACCAGCACTGGTTTTTCCGTGAATGTATTGCAGGATAGCAGTTATACTGCCTATCACAGCCATTTTGTCCTGCTTGCCACTGGCGGTGTCGGTAGAATGTATGCCTATACCACCAATTCTAAAATTGCAACTGGTGACGGCATTGCCTTTGCCCATGACATCGGTGCAAAAATTCGGAATCTTCATTTGATTCAATTCCATCCGACTGCCTTCAATGATCACCATACACGGGAATGCTTTTTGATTTCGGAAGCCGTGCGGGGAGAAGGCGCCTACCTGCTCAACTGCAACAAAGAACGCTTCATGGATCGCTATGATGAACGGTTGGAACTGGCACCACGGGATGTGGTTTCCCATGCGATTATTGAAGAAAAGAACCGCACAGGTTCGGACAACTTCTATCTGGATATTTCCTATAAGGATGCAGATTTTATTCGGAATCGCTTTCCGATGATTTATCAGAAGGTTCTGGAACAGGGCTACGATATGACGAAAGAACCGATTCCAATTTATCCGTGTCAGCATTATCTGATGGGCGGCATTCAAGTGGACAGCCATTCAGAAACCACTGTACCAAACCTGTATGCAGTCGGAGAGTGTGCGAATACAGGTGTACACGGCAACAATCGTCTTGCCAGCAATTCCCTGCTGGAAGCATTGGTTTTCTCTCGGCAGGCAGCACTGGATATTGCGGAAAAATTGCCGGAGGTACCGGATACTTTTGCAGAAGCAGCATTTCCGGAGACGGAGAATACCTTGCCGATGCCAAAGGGGACACGAACAGAAATCCGGCAGATTATGCAGAACAGTTATTTTGTGATTCCCAATCAAGCGGAGCTGCTCAAGGGATTTGAACGGATTAAGGAAATTCGGCGGATGCTCTATAGTGAACCGTTTGCCGTAACACCGGATTTAATTGAAGCGAAAGCCATGGTGACGAATGCATATTTGATTTTAAAAGAAGTTTTGTAAATTTATAAGAATATATTATTTCATAAGTTTTGCCCGACGAATATCGAATGAAAAAGGTTTCTAAAAAACAAAAATAAAAAATCGTTTGCGGTATGACCCACGGAAATCAATTTTTAAATGATGGTTTAAATTCTATGCCACAGGCGACTGCGGTCAAG
>DYCW01000007.1 GCA_019417865.1 Ruminococcus sp.
GGGAACGTTATATTGAAAACCGCAAATCTGCTGTACGATGCAAGGTAGAACATGCCACTGTCTGCCACTGTTCGGAATTATTTGAGTACCGCACAGTCATATAAAGTTCATTCAGGACCTTTTCCTGATAATCGCCTTCCACCTGAAAGAGCAGCTTTTTTTCCATTTCATTTAGCTCCATGTTGTTCTCCTTCCTCCTAAAAATGGGTATGAAAAAAGGGCGTCCACCTGTAAAAGTGAAACGCCCACGGCAATCAGCATAATGCTGTCAATATTCAATTTTTCTTACTTAAAGCTGATTCAAAATTTCCCCAATGTCCCCATTGATACAGATAGTTTTCTTTTTGATCTCACTGGGGGCGTATGCCTCGCCATAATTCAGGCAGGCATATATTGCATTTTTCCATTCGTGTGTCATACGCCAGAAACTATATTTTACTATGGTTGGCGTGTTGAATCCGACTGCTGCCTCCAAAAACAGTACCTTCATATTTTGGTGTCGCCGCAGAAAATCCGCATACCGCTCCGAAGCACGGTGCCAGCCCTCATCTTCCACAAAAGTACCGTCTGCCCGGAGGTTCATGCTCATTGGCTTTCCACACCTCGGACAATATGGAACAAGTTCGCTTGGAACTGTCATCTTCGGTGTGACACCCTCCGGCAAAATCAATTCATTATTCCCCTCAATCACATAACCCTGTGCTTCTACCATTTTACGGATTGTATCCTCGTTTTCGTAGGTAGCTATATGGCATGGCTCGCTGCATTGAAACAGACCATAATCTCCCTGCGTATAGAATAGCCTGTGCTTATCAAATCCGGCTTTCTGAAAACAGTGATCCACGTTGGTAGTCAAGACAAAGTAATCCTTGTCTTTCACCAATTCATACAGCTTTTCATATACCGGTTTCGGGGCATTCATATAACGGTTGATATAAATATAGCGGCTCCAATAGGCCCAATGTTCCTCCAGTGTATTGTAGGGATAGAACCCACCGGAATACATATCATGAAACCGATACTTTTCAGCAAAGTCATGAAAATACTTCTCGAAGCGTTCTCCTGTATAAACAAATCCCGCAGAAGTGGAAAGTCCTGCACCTGCACCGATCACAACAGCATCAGCCGTTTGAATTTGATATTTCAGCTGTTCAATACTATCCCAGTAACTGCCTGTAGATTTCGTCATCGCTCTCTTTAAAAACATTGAATATCACCTTGATTTCGTGAGATTTCTGAAAGTTCTGTACCGTTCTGACTGCGATCTCCGCTGCCTCTTTCTGCGGAAATCCAAACACGCCAGTTGAAATGCAGCAGAATGCGATGCTTTTGATTTTATTCTGCACGGCAATTTCAAGACACGAACGATAGCAACTTTCCAATAGTTCACAGTGCCTTTTCGTTAGTTTTCTCTGCACGATCGGTCCGACTGTGTGAATGACATAATCGCATGGGAGGTTATAGGCAGGTGTGATTTTTGCCTGTCCTGTTGGTTCTTCATATCCCTGATTCTGTATGATTTCCGCACATTTCAGACGAAGCTGAACTCCTGCGAATGTATGAATTGCATTATCAATGCAGCCATGGCATGACTGAAAACAGCCCAGCATCTGCGAATTTGCTGCATTGACAATTGCACCGCATTTCAGTGTGGTAATATCACCCTTCCATAGATAAATATTTCTGGAAATCGGCTGTAAATCCGCAATATCTGTAATACCTTTGTGTGCAGTTTCTTCCTGCAAATAAGCATCCTGTACCCTCAAAAAGTCTTCCGATATCGGCTTTGGCGGACGAATATTTACCAGACTGCGGAACAATCGGAACTGTTCTGTTTGATCTGTTGGTATCTGCATATTTTGATATTGTGGATGCTCTGATAACAAGCATTTTATCAGATATAATAGCTTTTCATTCTGCGTCATAGTAAACCTCTTTTTTTGACTGCATTGACAGGACAGGCTGTCATGCAATTTCCGCAGTGCAGACAATTTTTCTGCCGAATGACTGCTTTGCCACCAATAAGGTCGATACAGTTTTGAGGACATACATTCTGGCAAACCTTACAGCCATTGCATTCTGCATTAATATAATAACCGCTTTCTTTTTCGTGTGCACCACCAAATGTAAAAGAGATACGTTCGATAGGCTTTTTCGATAAGTCGAACCATTCTCCGCTGCCCTCATAAATCTGAAATACAGTCAGTGCGGAAACACTTTCCGCAGTGGGATAAATTTCATGCATATACGAATTTTTCTCAAACAACAACGGCAGTCTATATGTGCCGATTTCCTTTACCTTTCCGCGAATGGAAAGAGCAGTTCTCGACATAGTATCATCGCCTTTCATTCCGGTAAGTGCGATATATCCCATTTGTTTCAAACGGCGGTAAAAGCCTTTTCCCTTTGCAGTAAGAAAATAGAGACCGTTCTTATCATAATCCATAATATCCATAGCACAAGTAACAGGCAATCCGTTCTCATCCACAGTTGCCGCAATTACTGAATGAATCTTATTTGTCAGAATCCTGAAAAAATCTATATTTTGCATAAAAGCTCCTCCACTGCAAACAGGGACTGTCAGAACACTCTGACAATCCCTGCGTTTTTTATCCGAGTTTATTCTGCAACAACACTAATTCTCTGCTGAATGTGATCTCCTTTGACAAGCTCGTCAATCATTGCGATTGCATAATCTGCATAGCTGATTACACTTTCGCCCTTGGAATTCAGCACAAGTTCTTCACCACCGAGAATATACTTGCCTGTTCTTGCACCATTTGCCTGAAAATCTCCGGCAGGGCTGATAAATGTCCACTTGACGTCATTTCTTGTTCTCAGTTCTTCAAGTGCTTTACCCTGTGCTGTGGCAAGTGGCTTGAACATATCGGGAAAGTCGGGACCGTCCATAACCTGAACTGTGTGTTCTGGATTTACATAAAGGCTTCCTGCACCTCCGACAACTAACAAGTGCACATCCGTTCCCGAAAGCAAATCGCACAGGTGTTTGAGTGATGTGGAATGCTGAGGCAGTACATCGGGTGTCCATGCACCGAATGCGTCAACAACAGCGTCAAATCCCTTTAGATCCTCAGCAGTCAGATCGAACAGATCTTTGGTGATAACTTTCTTTGCAACAGACTTGTTTTCGCCTCTGACAATTGCGGTAACATCCAGACCTCTGTTGACTGCCTCCTTTGTGATAAGTTGTCCTGCTTTTCCGTTTGCACAAATAACTGCAATTTTCATAATAGTATTCCTCCTTGAAATGTATTTGTTTTATTTACGTTATGCGCAGAAAAATCCTGCCGTCATATCAAGATAATTTCCGCCGCTGTAATCCGGATACTGTTTCTGTACTTCTGCCTTAAATTCATCCGCATTGGCACACTTTTCAGCAATTGCTTTCAGATTTTTCAGATAGTCGATCTTTGTCTGAGCGTCCTTTAAATCCTCCGGCGTGTAATGAGAAGTCAAAATCAGGTCGTACCCCTTTGCAATGTATTCTTTCAGCTGAGCAACAATAGCATCGGCATGGCCTGCACCTGCTACGATAGAATGACAGTCGTGACCGAGCATATGGGTGTAAACTGCATTGATTTCCGGAATCTCTACGTCAAATGCCTCAGAGGTCTGCTTGATGACAAAATCAATGCCGCCAATCGTGATTTTTCCCTCTCCAATGATGTTTGTGATCTGGTGAACAGAATTGTCAAAAATCTCACCGAACGCTGCTGTGAAGTTATTGATGAGAGCCTTTCCGCCGCCGTTTGCAGAGTAATCCACTGCATTCTGCGTTGCATACTTCGGCACATCAGGCAGGAATGTTGCTCCAGCACCGTGATAAGCAACGAGGATTCCCTCAACCTCAATGTCCTTCAGATATTCTGCAAGCTCTGTGTTATTATCAAAGAAGCAGGGAGATTCGATCACAACGGCTTTTCCGTTCTTCTCAACGATAAAAACCTCATCGTCAATCAAGTCGTTGGTCTTATATGCGTGAAGCTTTACTGCTCCGAAATCGTAAACGTTCATCTCGCCCTTTGCAAGTTTTACTGCTGTAAATGTGTTCTTATTCATCATAAATTCCTCCTGAAAATAATGTGTTTTTTGCTTTTTCGGAAGATTTCAGCGCTGTATCTCTTTCCTTGATTCTATGATATCACAGCTTTCCGCATTTGTAAAGTAGGCACTTTTTTGTGGCATAGTTACCCGGAGGTAACCTTTGTGCAGCCATGGGAGGATTTTAGTAAAAATTTTTTGTCTGAGTTATATTTTTTGATTGCACGATGAGAATTTGTATGATATAATATAGGAAACCGACTGGTTGTCTGCTCGATAAAGCGAATTTTTTTACAGAGAATGGAAAATATTATGAAAAAAATAGCAATGTTTACAATGGGTACCAGAGGAGATGTACAAC
>DYCW01000070.1 GCA_019417865.1 Ruminococcus sp.
AATATATCTGGACACAATGTCATTTCAGAAATGGTTCGCTGATGCTGTCTGTTGCGGATATTCCGCTATTTGGATTTCACTTTACCGGAATTATCGGCGTAGTTCTGATAAACGGAAAAGAGCATAGAATTGCCACTTATCTGGGTGCTAAAATAAAGCATATGGGTAAGGATTCCATTACTGTAAAGCAGGGAGATTATCAGCTGACTGCAAAGTTGCTCCGAAAAAATGCACAACCTCTTGCTGCACCCAATCATGGCAAAATGAATCGAACCATTCATGAAAGTGCCTCCTGCAAGGCATACTATCAGTTTTTATACAAGGATAAAGTTCTGTTTGAATTTAACAACGACAGAGCAAGCTTTGAGTTTGAGTACAAATAGAAAAAGGGGCTGTAAAAGATGAAATAACTTTGCTGAAAGTAATACTGTTTGCCTTTATGGAAAACGGATATGAATCCTTAAGGCAACACCGCATAAAATGCCTTCTACAGCACCATGTAAACATCAAGAATGACACACTCCACATGCCTTGACACGTGCGAATTGATTTCAACTTCTCTATTTTCCAAAAAGTTTGTTCACGGTAAAAAGTCGAAAAGGATTCTTTGTTCGTGGTAAGAAGTCCAACGCCTATTATAAAGCAATTCATTCTTCACAACTACACGATTCCTCCCCTGATGAAAGCATTCCCTTAAATAGTCACGTGGCTGATAATAGAAGTCTGTATTATAATTTGAAATCGCATCATCAATCCAAGATGTGAAAACCGTAATAATATTTTTTGCAGAAATCGCCTCAAAAGAATCCTCTATTAAACGTTCATATACCGCCCCAATTGTCCAATAGTCCGGAACTGTGTATTTGCACGTTGCAACATTATCAAAGTCTCCTTTTGGTATATCAAGCAGTTCAATATATCTGTCTGCAACCGCATCGATTACTTCACAGTGTAAAATGTCAGCATTTCGATAAATACGATCTATCACTTTTTCGCCAAGAATTTCTGCAATATAGCTTCGTTTTTGATGACATTTTCTACCGATGAACTCAATCAAACTGCATGTGTAGAATAAAGCAGAATTATTTTTATTCATTCACTTCGTATCCTTTCAAAAATTCAAGTGTCGTGAGTGCTTTTGCTGTGTGAAAACTGATCTGATGCGTTGGCTTTTTAAATTTAGCAAGTTCCCAGAAAGCTGCTCTGGAAATTTTGCCGTCAACAAAGTCTTGCTTGTACATAATTGAATATCGTGTCATTTGCCATTGGTCCTTCCACAATATCGTAATCATGTGATTTACCAAGACGACAGTTCGCCATAAAATCGAGCCATTCTTCTGTCATTTCAGGAAAAACAAGCATTTTCAATTTTTCGTTTAGTTTGTAAATATATTTGTTTATAATACCTGTTCCGGCATAAGGGTACAATAAAAGCCAAAATAGAAGTCCTTGTTGTATTTTGCAATACGAATTTCAGGATATTAAACAATCTGCGTACTTCCATGATATACAATTATGTTTTGCATCAACCACTCTCCTTATCTATTTGCTCTCAAATTACAATATCCTATTATGCCACAACCTGCACCGCATTATTTTTGATACGTTCAATTGTCTGAATCAACGCCGTTCTTGTTTTTGCATCAAACATCTTAATAAAGCTAAACGGTTTATCAAATGGCGGTTTCATCAGTATTTTTACATCTTCAATATAGCCGTTGTTTTCAATATGATTGATAATCTTCAAGATAAATTCAATCTGTCGCTGATTGAGAGAACTGTCATTGATAAAGGTCGAAAATGCTGCCATTGCACTTTCATGGTCAAGTTTTGCAATCTTGCGAACGAGCAGACCAAACGGTGTATCACCGTATTCTCGTTTGTAATCCTCGCTGTTGCCGAGTTCCTGCGTCAGGATTCTTTCCAGTTCCTGATAATCCTCCTGCATCAAAGGGAGATTATGATTCAGCTTGTAGATGACTTCATCGTTCTTATGTTCTTCTACATAACGATTTACCTTTTTGCGATAATCTTCAAAGTCATATGCTGCATCCAGTGTCTCCCCTTCCCTTTTATTCATGACGGAATCGTCAAGACTCGTAAAAATTTTCAGGCGATGTACACCATCATTCAGAAATTGCATCAGATCACGCAATTCTTTTCGTACACATTCCAGCGTCAGAATGTCAATATTCTTCCAGAATGCTTCTGTCTGGATCTCTTTGATCTGTGTCAATTTCTTCTGGATCTGTGGGATTGTCGCTTTCCTTTCCAACGACTGTGCAGTAAGGCAAAGCTGCTTTTTCAGATACGCCATTGTTGGCAGCTGATCCATATTTGCAAGCATCAGCCCATACATGAAATTATCAAAACGCTTTGCAAATTCATCGGTATCATAGTTCTGGATAAGCGGAGCGA
The DNA here is from genome assembly GCA_019417865.1 of Ruminococcus sp. Taxonomy (GTDB): domain Bacteria; phylum Bacillota; class Clostridia; order Oscillospirales; family Ruminococcaceae; genus Ruminococcus_C. Next base: position 2,419 of record DYCW01000070.1, read on the forward strand.
TCTGTTTTTCCAATTCCAGCACATTTAAATCTGACAACGCAGTCCAATTCTCTGGCTTCTTATATTTCTCCACATATTCCGTTTTTAAGCGTACCGATACCAGATCATAAGATAAATCGCAAACTTCATGATTGCATAAAGTGACAAGTTCAGAACGAAAGTCCTGGTATTCTGCATCTGCATAATTGCTATCCTGCATGGCAAAAATCAATCTTGTCTGCTTATAGAATATATTTTCTGTCAGTGATTTGGTTTCTGCGGATTCATATCCATTCTGATGCTCCCGAAAATACTCAAAGTTTCCGCAATAGTCAAATATCAAAAAGCGACGTTTGTCGGTATATTCTCCGTCAATGCCGTCGATACAGGTCAGATCTTTGCAAAGTCTTGTTCCTCTGCCGATCATCTGCCAGAACTTCGTTTTTGAACGCACTTTCTTGAAAAACACCAGATTGACACAGCTTGGAACATCTACACCTGTATCCATCATATCGACTGAAACAGCAATCACAGGCATATCTTTCTGCTTGAAATCGTCTATGACAGTCTGGGCATAAGTATCCTTGCAGGTGACACGCTGGGCAAATGTGCCGTTGTATTTCGGATAGAGCTGATTAAACCGTTTTACAATCAATTCCGCATGTGCTTTATTCTGGGCAAAAATAATCGTCTTGCCGAGCTTATCGCCGCCTTCTACTTTGATGCCTCGTTCCATTAGATCCTGCAAAACCATATCAACCGTCTTTTCGTTGAATACAAATTGATTCAGCTGTGCAGATGGAATAAAATCAGGCATTTGTCCGTCTTCTGTGAAATCTTCCTCATAACGTTCCTTATCTTCATCCGAAAGATCATCGTAAGTAATGCCCTCTTCCAGAAACTTGGTCTGTACTTCATAATTATAATACGGCACAAGCACATGGTCGGTATAAACAGCGGTTTCATAATCATAGGCATAGGTCGGCACGCCATTTTCTACTTCAAAAAAGTCATATGTATTCCGGTCAACTTCCGTCTTTGGTGTTGCAGTTAGTCCGACCATGATCGCATCGAAATACTCAAAAATCGCACGGTATTTCTTGAAGATACTTCTATGGCTTTCGTCTGTGATGATCAGATCAAAATGAGCAGGCGAAAACAGTGGGATGCCGTCTTTTGTTTTGGTGCTGTCGATCGCATTCAAAATGGTTGGATACGTTGAAAATACAATACGAGCATTTTTATCATCTTTATTGCTGCAAAGATTGCAGAGGGACATATCCGGCAGATAGTTTTTGAAGTCGTCTTTTGCCTGTTTTACCAGAGCGGTTCTGTCAGCAAGAAACAGAATATTTGTCACATATCCGCCACGGCTCAAAACATCGGTCAGGCTGGAGGCGGTTCTTGTTTTTCCCGTACCGGTCGCCATAACCAGCAATGCCTTTCTGAATCCTTTTTCGATCTGTTCGCATACGGCACGAATCGCACCTTTCTGATAATAACGGTCTGTAATTTTATCATCAATTGCGATATTTTGCAGATTTTTGCGACTATTTCGGCGATTCATCCGTTTTTCCAGATCGTCCCGTGTGAAAAAACCGCTGACTTTTCGCTGCGGCGAAGTCTGATCGTCCCAGAAATAGGTTTCAAAACCGTTGGTAGTGAACATCATCGGTCTGCGTCCGAACTTTCGTTCTAAGCAGTCCGCATATAAAACAGCCTGTTTTCTGCCGATATTCGGGTCTTTGCTGGTACGCTTTGCCTCGATCACGGCAAGCGGTAAGCCGTCCTTACCGAAAAGCACATAATCCGCATAGCCTTTCTGCCCCAGCACCCCATTCATATCGTTGACTTCGTATTCTTCCCAGACGTTGGCATCTGTTCCGTCAAAGATCCAGCCCATAAATTTCAGATCAACGTCAATATATCTTTTTCTTGTCGCAAATTCGGAGATATCCTCAGGTTCAAAGGTACGGGTTTCCTGATGTTCTGCTTTTTTGGCGGTCAGCTTTGCAGACATCGCCTGAATCTGTTCCTGCAATGCCTTGATCTCGCTGTCTTTTTGTGTCAGGAGAGATTCCTGCTCCTTGATTTTCCTGGTATCTACAACGACCTTTTCAGTCGGAATCAGGGCAGGGTCAAAATGGCGTTCCTCATAGGTTTCGCCATAGCAGTAATCGATCCATTCGATAAATTCAAAGAGATTTTCCAGCGAAAGCAAGGCATCCGCCCTGCTGACAGCCTTTTCCGTATGAACGGAGAGATTCCCCAGCTTGATGATATTCGGAAGTTTTGCCCACGTCCAGCGGTCAACCGCATAGCGGAACGTTTCTTCATGGATCAGCGATTGCAGGTTATTGCGATACGGCTCTACGATAGAATCATCGGCAGAATAGACCCACTTCACAGCAAGTTCCAGTGCCTTCCGGCAACCGACCGCACACATCGCAGGAGAGGAAGAAAACACTTTTTCTGCTTCGATTGCGGCTTTGGAAAATAATTGATAGTCTGGTATTTTGCTTAAAAATTCAAAATTGGTCATATTTTTCACTCTCCTTAGAATGTTTCTATCCGAAATATTCCTGCATCAGCGAATCAAACAGCATCTGAGCCTTTTCCAGTTCTCTCTGCAATACAGCTTTTGATTTGTCGACTTGTTGGACGAAGTCGGCGAATTGGGTTTGGAGGTCGAGGGGTGGAACTAATAATTTTAATGATTTGATTGAATCAAAGTTCAAACCAGCCTTTACACCAGTTTGATTTTTAGCCTCAAACTGAACTTTTCCTGATTCACTTTCCATAAAATATGCAACATATAGAGAAACCAATTTTGTTTTATCTAAACGAATACAAGTAAGATGCTGATTAATATATGCTCCATGTTCCGCTATATCTTTAGTAACTACACCTGTTCTTCCTAAATCAGCAGTAATGCTGATAAGAAGATCATCTTCTTCCACTCTTGTGCGTTTTGCTTCCATATTATTAGGAGCATTTATGGGCTGAATATTATCTGTTACTATTCGGCAATCTTTAACATTCTTTATTGTTATAAACCATTCTGAACCGTCTTCAACACAGTATTTTGCCCAACCACGAGAACCAGAAGTCAAAAAAGAAATGTAATCATCTAACCGACAAATAGGATAGTTATATTTGTTCGTATATATATCCCCAAACATCTCCACAAATCGGGCTTTTACAAGCAGGTCAAGCTTTTCAAGCTGCTGCTTTCGGTGGGTGATGATGGATTTTGCCGTATTTAATCTTTTTACGATTTTCCTTTGTTCTTCTATATTTCTTTCAGGAATTTGCATTTTCCTCATTGTTGCCTGTGTAAGTTTTTGACGGGTTGCACCATTTACAAGTCCGTCTGTATTATAGAACATCAAAGAATAACATAAATAATCAACATCTAATCCTGCTTTTGGCTTTAAAACATGTGCATGATTATTTACCCAACACTTCCCTGAAACTCTATAGGCGATTGGACGTTCCTTTGAGCCAAAATTACCACCATCTTCTGCAAGTAAAACAAGTTCATCGTCAAAAATATAATCTGCGACATAATCTTGTATTCCATTTGCACCATAATAAGGATAATCGCCCTTAACTCTATTTGTTGAAGTAATAGGAACTCTCTGAGAATCTAATATATCACAACAATCCTCAATAAGCAACATATTCATTGATGACCCCACAAATACAAATTTTTATTTATGTATCTGCTTTTCCCTTCTTTTTATTTTTTATCTGCATCTCCTGCAAAAACAGATTAAAAACATAAAGCGGCGACTGCCCATATAATCCTGTTTCATCGTCTGAATAGCACTCCCCTACTGTCGATTTATAGAATAGATCAAGAGCGTGCATTTCCGAACAATTCATTTTTTCCGCAATCATTTTTACAATGACAGGAATATTGGTTGCCCGAACCGTTGCATGACTCATTTTCACTCCTCCAATTTACTCAAAATACTGGTCAAAAAACTGCATCAGATATTCAAAGCTCATTCCGTGGAGATCTTCGTAATCCTGATTTAACAGATCAATCAGACCCGATTCCTCAAACATCTTATAAACTTCATTTCCTGACTTTCCGATGTGTTCTGCATAATATTCCACGCAAAATGAAAGAAACGATATTTTACTCATACGATTCACCATTTACAGATTCAGCATTTTTTTCAGTTCGCCGAGTTCTGTTTCGATTTCCTTGTTCAGATCTTCAATTTCCGCCATAATTTCACTGGTCGGCGGATATTCTACGGCAACATATTCCGTTTTCTTGTATTTATTGATCGACAGATCATAATCATTGTCCACGATTTCCTGTTTCGGCACAAAGAAACTCTGTTCGGTGCGTTTCCTGTTCGTTTCGCCGTCCAGATTGTGAAAACGTGCGATAATATCCGGAATATCATTTTCCGCAATCTCCGAACGCTTGTCGTCCAGACTGAACCCGTCCGCTTTCATATCGTAGAACCAGACGTTTTCCGTTCCGCCTGCTTCCGTCTTGACAAATACCAGAATCGCCGTAGAAACGCCTGCATACGGCTTGAAAACACCGCTCGGCATGGAAATAACCGCTTTCAGCTGGTGATGTTCGATCAGTTCCTTGCGGATAGACTTGTGTGCCTTGCTCGAACCAAACAGCACCCCGTCCGGAACGATACAAGCACAGCGTCCACCCTTCTGCATCAGACGCAGGAACAGAGCGAGAAACAGCAGTTCGGTCTTTTTGGTATTGGTCACCGCTTTCAGATTGTCGTTGATACTTTCCGCATCGACCGTTCCCTTAAACGGCGGGTTTGCCAGGCAGACCGTGTATTGATCACTGACATTGTTCTGCTTGGAAACACTGTCTTTATAGTCAATATCCGGATTTGTGATTGAGTGCAGCATCAGATTCATGGCAGCAATGCGAAGCATGGTATAATCTGTATCATAGCCGGAAAACGTCTTGTTTGCGAAGTTTTCCCACTGCTCGTCTGTCATCGTATTTTCGTAATGCTTGCGGATATATTCCGCCGAGGAAACCAGAAAGCCCGCCGTACCACAAGCAGGGTCACAGATGATGTCGTCCGGTGTCGGTGCAACCAGTTCCACCATCATCTCACGGATATGCTTTGGCGTACGGAACTGTCCGTTCTGACCGGCGGTGCTGAGTTTTCCCAGCATATACTCGTACAAGTCGCCCTGCATATCCAGATCGGCGATATCGTGAACATATAAGTCATCCAGACCGGTTATGATTTTCTGCAAGATCTGTGCGTTCGGAATCAGGAAAACAGCACTGTCCATATACTTGGAGAATGCAGTCTGTGCCTGTCCGGTTTCTTCGCTGTCCGGAATCTCAACAAGTTCGCCGTTTTCGTCGAAGTCCGGCAACTTGCCGTATTTCATCTTCTTTACAGCCGGAAACACTCGCTGCGAAATGATCTCGAAAATCTCACGAGAATCCTTGTCCTTGAATTTGCTCCAACGCATGGACTGCCCAACTGCAGACTTCGGGAAGATCAAATCCGCCTCGTCTGCCTCGATTCCCATAGAATGAGCAAATTCTTCTGTTTCCAGTTCCTTTTCATCTAAAGAACGAATGAACATGAGGTAAGTAAGCTGTTCAATGACAGTCAGCGGATTTGTAATACCGCCTGCCCAGATATCTGTCCATATTTTATCGATTTTATTTTTTATAATTCCTGTGATCATGAAAGTCCTCCGAATTTGTGTGGCATTGTCTAAGTTACTATCCATATTATAATACCATAAAATGACGAAAAAATCAAGTGGTTCGGCAATAGTTTTGTGTAAAATATGTAGTGGCAGAATCGATACGAAATATCATTACAAATAACAATAACAAAAAACATACAAATTAAAATAAGCCGACATATCCTCCCATACATCGGCTTTTTTCTATCTCTTCCAAAAATTTCCGTCACACTCCTGTGGATAAAGTTCATACCCCCGACTTTGCCACTTAGTCTGCTTTAAAAAGAACAATAACGCCCGAAAATGCGTACTTTTTCAACGATAAGAGACTTGATATTTTATGTCTACGCCAAAAGCATGCTTTTTCGTCTTTTTTCCCGATTTTGTGACATTTATTTTATATGTCCACAATTATAACGTTTTATTTACATGGGCATATAACGTGGGTATATAAAAAATCACGCAAAATAGCCATTTTTCTTATGTTCGAGCGTTTGATTGTAAAGATCAAGTGGCAAAGTCGGGGAAGGGTGCGATCTACGACAGCTATGCCTTCCGTAAATTATTGAAAAGTGAATAGACAGGAACAATCCCCGCATCACTGGTTTCCTGGTGCGGGGATCTTCTGTTATTCATAAATCGGATATTGCTCTGGTGATTCTCCAACAGACTTGATAATCTCTGCTTCGGCGGTATCTTCTTCGATTATACGCAGAACTTTACACTGGAATTCCCATTCATCGCCGAAGTCAAAGATAAATTTGAACTTATTGTCTTTTTGTAGCCGAAGTTGACTCAATGTCACATCACAGGTGTGACGATACTCCTCTCCTTCGTCCATTTCAGCCATATAGTAACAGTCATAATCACTCCATGCTTTGTTATCCATAAAGAATGCGTGTGCATGGTCATTATCGAAATCAAACGCCCAAATAATGATATCGGCAAGTCCCTCCAGCGTTTCATTCACCGAAACCCGAATATGACGGTAGCACCCTGTTGCAACAGATACGCTCAATATAATTGATTTCATTTCCTTTTTCGTAGCCATATGTACTACTTCCTTTCATTTATCATGTGTATACTTTTTTCTGTTTGCCATAGTACGGCGGATATGTTTCCACTTTGTACATTTTGACGAATGACAACCAAATGACAGTGTAGCAACCTCTCTGTTATCCAAACCGCACAGTAATCTCACTGTGCAGATTGGTTATCAGCCTTTTTAGACTGTGGATGTCTTTCCGAATACAGTAAAAATGGCATTAAAGTTGACATTGCCATTTGGTATAAAAGCTAAAAAGTGCCGTAAAATCGGAACTTTTACGCTTTAAGGACACACTGAACAAAAAGCGATAGATAAAAAAGATTGCAGTAACAATCACGCCTTTGAGTATCAAACAGACAGAAATGGTTGAAATGCGTCCGTAT